>CALXON010000021.1 GCA_944389985.1 uncultured Spirochaetaceae bacterium
TGACTCGACGATGCCCGATGAGCTTGCACGCTCTGCAGGTTCTGCGCTCTCTCATGTGATCGGCCGTTCAGCATATGTTCTCTCTGCGGTAATCGAGATCACGCTCTCCATGATTCCCCTGATCATAGACAGCACGATTGGAATGTATGAGGCGAGAAAAGCCCGTGGTGACTCATTCCTCTCGCATCCCATCCGTTCACTCTGTCAGTTCACCACCAGCATACTTGCGGATCTTCTCGACAAGGCTGAGGTCTACATCGATGCCCTGTACAGCAGAGGCTATGATGCCTCGAAGCGCAGATGGTCTCCAGGATACAGACTGTCAGATCATTTAGTGATAACTCTCAGCATCCTGCTGATTGGCTCAAGATTCATTTTCCTGTGAGGTTCAGAATGGAAAGAAAGAAAATAACTGAAACAGTACTGATCGCACTCTTCGCAGCTTTGATCGCTGCGGGAACATTCATCAGAATTCCCCTTGCTCCCGTACCTGTCGTACTCTCGACGCTTTTCGTGTTGCTGGCAGTGACATGTCTTCCCGTATTTCCTGCCATCCTGAGCGTCTTCGTCTATCTGTTTCTTGGAACAGCAGGTCTTCCAATCTTCACGACAGGCGGAGGACTTGCGGCGCTTTTAGGACCAACAGGAGGGTATCTTATCGGGCTGATACCCGCTGTGATTCTCGGCAGTGTCATAATGAAGGTTCTGTCATCAAGGCCATTTCTTGCCTCAGTTCTGTCCACTGTCATCGCGACAGTTCTGATCTACGCAGTCGGCCTTCCATGGCTCTCTCAGAAGATGGATCTTCCGTTCACAGCAACGCTTCTCTCAGGCCTTGTACCGTTCATCCCCGGAGATATCCTGAAGATCATCGTTGCAGTTGCAGTAACACCTGTTGTAAGGCCGAGGGTGAAAGAGCTTCTGGAAAGGGAGTGAACGGTCACAGCTTCAGTCTGTAGCCTGTGTTCCTTCCATTCCCTCCATCCTCTTCAAGAATTTCTTTGTCCAGGAGGTCCTTTATGTCTCTGAGCGCGGTGGAGTGGGAGCACTTTGTGATCTTCGCCCATTTCTCGGTTGTGAGTTTTCCCTGGAATCCGTCAAACAGTCTGTTGATCATCCCGATCTCCCTCTCATTCAGGGAGATCATTCTGAGTGAATCCCAGAACTGAGTCTTCCTGATAACTTTCGCAATCTCTTCCTCAGCATCATCTATCGATTCTTCAAGGGTTGTCAGGAAGTACTCCATGAACTTCGTTATGTCCAGACTGCTCTTCTGGCAGTATTCGAGGACATCGTAGTATTCCTTCCTGTTTTTCCTGATACCTGCAGAGAGACTGTAGTACCTGCGTTCTGAATTGTCTGCTCTGGCAAGAAGCATCTCTGTTATCGTCCTCGCGATCCTTCCGTTTCCATCCGCAAACGGATGTATCGTGACAAACCAGAAGTGAGCAACTGCCGCTTTGAGTACCGGATTAAGTTCATCCTCATTGACGAACTTCAGGAAAACATCCATCTCCCGGTCAATACGGTCAGCAGGTGGAGCTTCATAGTGAATGACCTCCTTTCCTGTCCTTCCTGATACAACGTACATCTCTCCCTGTCTCCAGCAGCCTGTGAGGATTCTCCTTCCATCACTGAATCCTGATGGAAACAGCTCCGTGTGCCATCCGAAAAGCCGTTCTTTCGTCAGCATCATGTCATGATTCTCAACCGCATCGACCGTGATGCTCACAGCTCCTTCTGTATAATGATCTGCTTTTAACGCATTCTCATTCTCAAAGCCAAGTCTGGATAGAATTAAGGATCTTACAGACTCTCTTTTCAAGGTGATGTTCTCAATTGAATTTGAGGAGATGATCTCATCCTCAAGAGCTCCTGTGGATATCTCAACCTTCATCTCCGGGGCGATCATCGAGATCTTTCCGAGAAAATATGCCTTCTTCTCCACAGCATTGCAGAGAAGCTTCTGTATTTTCTCTTCATTCCATGTAAACCTCGGCCAGGCAGGTCTCTGCCAGCTGTAGAGCATCCTTTCCATATAAAGACAGTAAAGTGAAAACTCCATATATTCAAGTCATAAAATGACGAGAATATTGTTATTCAAATCAGAATATGAAGTGAAAATAATCAGAACCAAATCATGGCTATCTTATGTTCAGATTCACTGTAAATCAATTATGCTAGGGAAAATGGTAAAGACAGTTTATGCGGCTAATAATGAACAAGCTATGTATTATCTGAAGCAACATCAAGGAGAGAGCATAAAGAACATCTCAGATGGTACAATCGCAAGATACGGCTCTGTTGGCCGCAATAAGATGATATCAAACAAAGCGCGTGAGAAGTCATTAAAGAATGGGGTCTCTCCACAAGAACATAGTACTGCAGCTGCAAATATAGTTATTCTTTATGAATATAGCCATATGATCATTGAGAGACCTGATAGAAAAGGCAATGCTGATGTAACAATCAGATATTATGAAACATCTATTGAATTTAGCCCCTCAGGTAAACGCGGATGGGCTCAGATAATGATGAAGATGAGTAATATCGAGGGCAATACACTATATACGATAGAATTGATTGGGATAAAAAATAAG
>CALXON010000022.1 GCA_944389985.1 uncultured Spirochaetaceae bacterium
ACGACTGAGGCCGGGCTTCTGAAGACCTCATCGGTAACCTCCATCTCATCCAGACCGAACTTCTCCTTGACCATCTTTGCCGTTGTCGTATTCAGATCATGGAATGACGGGAGGCAGTGCTCGAAGATGGTATTGCAACCTGTGGACTTCAGAAGATCCATCGTTACCTGATAAGGCTTCAGAAGAGAGATGCGCTCCGCCATCTTGTTCTCCTCTCCCATTGAGCACCAGATATCTGTATAAATGATGTCAGCACCCTTTACCGCCTCATAAGGATCTGCCGTTATGATGATCTCTGACCCGTTCTCCGCAGCCCATACCTTGCACTCCGAGACAAGCTTCTCTGAAGGATTGAGGGATTCCGGAGTCGCGACAGCATAGTCCATTCCAACCTTGGCAGCTCCGATCATGAGAGCATTGGCAACATTGTTCCTGCCATCTCCGACGTATGCGAGCTTCATCTGGTCAAGCTTCTTTCCAGTATGCTCAATGGCTGTGAGGAAATCGGCGAGGACCTGTGTCGGATGATCGTCATCCGTAAGTCCGTTCCATACAGGAACACCTGAATAGAGAGCAAGATCCTCAACGACCTTCTGCTCGAATCCCCTGTATTCGATTCCATCGTAAAGTCTGCCGAGAACCTTTGCAGTATCCTCAAGAGACTCCTTCTTTCCCATCTGGGAATTCGTGAGATATGTCACATGCGCGCCCTCATCATAGGCAGCGACCTCGAATGAACACCTTGTCCTCGTACTTGTCTTATCGAAAAGGAGGACTATGTTCTTGCCGTCAAGAAGCTTTCCTTCAAGCTTCCCTGCATCAGCACCCTTCTTCTTCGCCTTCAGTGCCGCAGCGAGTTCTATAAGAGAGACGATCTCGTCCTTTGTATAATCCTTCAGTGTCAGAAAGCTTCTTCCTTTGAATTTCATATATTTCTCCTATGCAGTATTAGTTACATATTTATGCATATTTTGTCAATATTTCAAAACAATATGCATATTTATTCAATAAATTTCTGTTGTTCTGTATCTGCAGATAGCTTTTCCCCGGTTACGATATCCTCAGGAAGCTCAATACGCTCAAGTTTGCCCGTTATCATGGAATTACGCTTAACGGCATCATTTATCCTGTCTGATGCCCTGTCAATGGCATTCTGGGTCTTCTCCAGATCCTCACCGAACCTGAAGAACTGTGTTTTCAGATCCTTGAAAAGCTGCCATATCTTCCTTGTATTCTTCTCAACCTGCAGTGTCTTGAATCCGATCTGCAGAGAGTTGATCAGAGCCGCGAAATTGGTAGGGCCTGTAAGAAGGACCCTGTATTCATCCTGCAGTGCCTCGGCAAAGCCCGGAATACGCAGAAGCTCCGCATAGAGACTCTCGGTCGGAACGAAGAGGATGGCGAAGTCTGTTGTCTTAGGAGGAACGATGTACTTGTCCCTGATATCACGGGCTTCGGAAAGCACACGCTGCCTCAGACTCTTCAGCGCCTGCTGGATTCTCTCCTCATCTCCGTCGGATACGGCTTCGGAATAGCGTACGAAGTCCTCCTTCGGGAACTTTGAATCAATTGGAAGATAGATCTCCCCGTCAAGATCACGGCCAGGAAGCTTTATCGCGAACTCGACAACCGCCCCACCCTTTCTCGGAGAGAAGTTCCTCACATACTGGGCAGGTGTCATGAGATCGGAAAGGATGTTCTCCGCCTGTACCTCACCCCATGTTCCCCTGACCTTCACATTTGAGAACATCTTGTTTAAAGATGAGATATCGCCGGCAAGCTTGTCCATCTCACCGATGCTTTTATAGAGTGCCTCAAGATTCTTCGTGACCTGTTCGAATGATTTGGATATGCGGTCTTCAAGGGTGCTCTGGAGTTTCTCATCAACTGTCATCCTCATCTTATCAAGCTGGGCTGAGTTGTCCTCCCTGATCCTGTCCATACCCTTGCGGACCTCATCTGAAAGTTCCTTCGTGTTTCTCAGAACAGTCTCCATGGTTCTGGAGTTCTCCTCCCTTATGAGCGCAAGAGATTTCGAGACAGAATCAGACGCCTCCTTCTGCCGCTGATCAAGTTTCTCGGAAAGAGTCCTGTTCTCCTGAAAGAAAAGAGCCATCTGCTCTCTTAGCGTTCTGTTGAGCTCATCGATGCGCCTGTCAGCCTCGGAAGCTGATCTCACTCTGATAAGCACAAGTACCGAAAGGATCACTGAAACCGATGAAAGGATTATGATTGCGATATCCATATCCATGATATTACCAGCATCTCTACCGAGGAGAAAGGAGGAAAGAGAGAAGCTGCCGGATTCGGGGATATCCCGGGCGGCAGCTTCCTCTTCTGATAAAATCCAGTCAGTACCGGTCAGTCTACGAGAATGACCTCTCCGTTCGGATAGCGCTCAGCAACATATTCCCTGACCTTGTCACCCTTGAGAGCAGTAACGAGAGCCTGTACCTTGGAATCATTCTCATTACCCTCATTAACAGCGATGACGTTCACATACGGGCTGTCCGCGCCTTCTACATAGAGTCCGTCACGGGTTGCGATAAGGCCTGCGGGAATCGCATAGTTACCGTTGATGACTGCAGCATCGACATCTGCGAGGATACGGGGAAGAGAAGCGGCCTCGATCTCTGAGAACTTGAAATTGTGCGGGTTCTCTGCGATATCAGCAGGGACTGCTTCAAGACCGGCATCTTCCTTGAGGGTGATGAGACCTGCGCTCTGGAGGAGGAGAAGAGCTCTTCCCTCATTGGTCGGGTCATTAGGAATGGCGATTCTTGCACCATCAGGGATATCTGCAACAGAAGCGTGCTTCTCGCTGTAGAGGGCAAGTGGCTCGATATGGATACCACCGGCATTCACCAGATGATAACCGCGCTCCACATTCGCACTCTCCATGTACGGGAGATGCTGGAAGTAGTTAGCATCGATATCACC
>CALXON010000023.1 GCA_944389985.1 uncultured Spirochaetaceae bacterium
GACGATGCGGAGAGCGTGTATCTTGATCTGCTCTCACGCTATCCTGAGAGATCACATATCATATTCGTCAGGACGGGTGTTACAGGAGTTTCCAGGATATCATCAGGATGGACTGCCCGCGCCGATTCCAGAATCATAATAGTCGACAGCCGCAATATAGGAAACGCTTCAGAGCGGACCGCGACAGCCGTGGCCAGAGGCGCTGACGAGGAAGCGGCGATGGAGAATGCCCTCATCCACAGTGCGATAATAGCCGCAGGCATGCTCCTGCAGGATATTTAAGCCCCTGCTTCAAGAAGCAGCTTTATCTCATCTTTCCACAGAGTCTCATCAACAGTCTCAAGGATGAGCGGAATTCCCCTTACTTCCTCCCTCTTCACGATTGCCTTGAACGCATCCTGTCCTATCAGTCCCTTTCCTATGCTCTCATGCCTGTCCTTGTGAGAGGCAAGTGGAACCTTTGAGTCATTGAGATGCATGCCGAAAAGTCTGTCTTTTCCGAATCTTGAGAAGAACTGATCAAGGACTCCGTCAGGATCTCCGGAGACATCATAACCGCTGCCGAAGAGATGTGCTGTATCGAGTGTGAAGCCTATCCGGTCCTTCTCTTCAGATTCTGAGAGGATCGCATCAAGCTCCTCAAATGTTGAACCCAGTATCGTACCGGCACCTGCGGTGTTCTCTATGGCTATCCTCAGCCCCGGAGTTCTTCTGAGAACCTCATCCATCATCTTCGCAGAACGCTTTATGCCGTCAATCCTGTCTCCTTCCTTGAATGCTCCCGGATGGATGTTTATTGTATCGAGCGACAATGATACTGTTCGGGAGGCCTCATCAAGAAAGAGACCGAGCGACTTTTCCCAGAGCTCCTCATCGGGAGATGCGGGGTTTATCAGATAGCCCGCATGCGGAAGGATGGCTCTTCTGTCATAGCCGAATTCATCAAGCTTTTCTTTGAAAATCCTGATGCTGCTATCCTCAAGAGCGGGAGCATTCCAGACTCTCTGGTTCTTCGTGAATATGGCAAAACCCGTTGCGCCGAGCTCATGGGCTCTTACGGGTGCGAGACTGATGTCCTTCGCTATCGATACATGTGGTCCTATGAGAAGATTGCTGGATGACATGATCAGAAGAGTAGGGTATGGCTCTCGTCTTGTCAAAGGGCGTGTAGGCAATGTACTGTTTGGGCATGGAATTGAGGAGCGGTGTATCTGTATCGGGTTTCAATGTCATCAGGAATGACGAGATAAAGGATTACAAGGCCAGAGGAATACTGCTGGAGCATGAGAGAACGGGTTTTCAGGTCTATGCCGTGCTCTCTGACGACAAGGAAAGATTCTTCTCCTATTCTGTATACACCCCGCCTGAATCAGGTAAGGGAATAAGCCATATAATCGAACATACGGTTCTCGCAGGCAGTCAGAAGTATCCTGTGAAGGATCCTTTCATGCTGCTTGTCAGGAACAGTCCGAACACATTCCTCAATGCACTTACGGGTGTGGACAGAACATACTTTCCTGCAGCGTCGACTGTGCTGAAGGACTTTGACAACATCTTCTCGGTCTACACCGATGCTGTCTTCAGACCTCTCCTGAGGAAAGAGACCTTCATGCAGGAGGGTATAAGGATAGCATCCGACGGAGACCTCCATTTCGAGGGAGTGGTCTTCTCAGAGATGCTCGGTGTCATGTCCGAACACGAGTCAGTTGTCTCGTCAGAGGCTGTGAAGCCGCTTTTCGGCAATTCTCCTTACAGATATGAGTCCGGCGGTGACTGCAGGGAGATCTGCTCTCTGACATATGATGAGTACAGGGATACATACAGGCGTTTCTATGTGCCTTCCAACATGCTTCTCTTCCTTTATGGGGATCTTGATCTCGAAGAGAAACTGGAGATGCTCGACAGGGAGTATCTTCAGCATGCGGACCGCGGAGAACGCATCAGGCGCTGCGGACTGACAGAGCGCTGGAGCAGGCCTGAAAAGCACATCGCATGTTCCGGAGCTGAAGGCGATGATACAGGCTCGACAGTGATGGTCTCATGGCTTCTCGGCGACAACGCTGTCCCGGGTGAGAGCACGCTTCTATCACTTATTGTCGACATCCTTCTCGGCTCTCCCGGATGTCCGTTGTACAAGGCGATCTCCGAATCCGATCTGGGTGCTGATCTCTCGACTGAGAGCGGTATGAGCTCAAGCTACAGGGAGCTCACGTTCTCCGCAGGTTTCTCCGGTGCTGATGACAGAAACGCGGACAGGATAGAGGCATTCATCATGGACAGCCTGAAGAGAATTGTCTCAGAAGGCTTTGACAGCAAGGCCGTCGAGGCTGCAATAAGGCGCATGGAGTTCTCAATAAGGGAGATCCCTGCGGGCATGCCTATGGGAATGAGACTCTTCTTCCAGGCAGAGAAGGCCCTTACATTCGGGACGGATCCCGTCGCGATGCTCTCTGTCTCCGATATCATAGGGAACATCCGCAAGAAGTGGGAGACTGATCCCCGGTTCTTCGAGAACTGGATCGAACATAATCTTATTGATAACCCACATCGTCTGCTCACCGTAGTCAGGAAGGATCCTGAGTATATGAAGAGCGTCCGTTCTGACATCTCATCCGTCCTCGAGAGAAGAAAGAAAGAGTATGATCCGGAAGTGGAGAATGCTTTCAGGACCTTCCAGCAGACACCTGACAGCGAGGAAGCCCTTTCGATGATCCCCAGACTCTCAGTCTCTGATCTTCCACACAGGATAAACAGGATAGGGCATGAGCTGAAGGATGGTATCTGGGTGCTGCCAATGATGACCGGAGGCATTGTCTATACAGATGTCCTCTTCGATGTCTCGGATCTCTCATATGAGGAGATCGATGCCCTGAATGTGCTTTCCCGGCTTCTCTCGATGTCCGGAGCTGACGGAATGGACTATGCCACGTTCCAGACAGAGCTGAGGTTCGTCTCAGGCGGATATGCGTTCTATCTTGAATCGGGGTCCGATGCTGACGGACATGAGAAGGTGTTCCTGACCGCAAGACTCAAATCCCTGCCGGGACTTGAGAAGGAGGGGCTGGATCTTTTCCTGAAACTCCTCACATCCGGAGATCTCTCCCAGGAGAGGATCCGTGCCGCCCTTACTGATATCTCCACGGATTTCCAGTCAAGCTCCATCTCAAGCGGACATACATATGCGATGAGTGCCGCTTCCTCTGCTTTCTCTCCATCTCTCTACATCGGAGAGCGCATTGCCGGACTGACATGCTGGTACACCGTCAGGGATCTCCTCTCATCAGATCTCCAGCAGCTTTCAGAAAGACTGGAAGCTGTGAGGAGAAAGGCTGTCGTTAGGGAAAGGGCGATCATCCACATAACCGCAGAGTCCGATGATGCCGGTACATCATGGCTTGCAGCAGATTCCTTCCGCTCATCTCTTCCTTCCGGAAGTGCCCCCGGAATGGCCTCACATACTGTTCCTGAGCTTCCGGAAAGAGTTGCCTATACAACCTCTGCGGATGTCTCGTTCACAGGGATTTCAGGAAGGGGTGAGGCCATGTCATCAGAGCGTGCCGCCAGCGACAAGATATTCCTTTCAATCCTCTCATCCACGGAGCTCTGGAAGCGTATAAGGGAGAAGGGAGGAGCGTACGGAGTCGGTGTGTATCTTGATTACATAGAGAGGATCTGGTCCTTCTATTCGTACAGGGATCCGAGAATCGACGGGACTGTCGCAGATTTCTACTCATCATGTGATGGACTGGAAATAACCGAGGATGACCTTGCCGATGCTGTCATCGGAGAGCTTGCGAAAGGAGTGAAGCCGATGGCTCCTGCGGTGAAGTCCCTTGTGGATATAAGAAGGATCGTCTATGGAATCACGGATGATGAGAGGGAGAAGATGCTCTCGTCCGTTCTCTCCCTCAGTACAGGAGACATAGAGGAGGCCAGGAAAAGGTTCTGCAGTGCTGTCCGGGACTCCCGTATCGTGACGATCACATCAAGGGAGAATGTATCCTCATCCGGACTGGGTTTCGAGGTTATCAGCCTTCCTTCATGAAAAGGGTTTTCCCGCCGTTTTCCATGATATACTTTGAGAATGAAGTATATCGGAGCAATTGATCAGGGTACGACAAGTACCCGTTTCATGATATTCACAGACGAAGGGACCGTAGTGTCGGTCTCCCAGAAGGAACACAGGCAGATCTGCCCGAAACCCGGATGGGTCGAGCATGATGCCGATGAGATCTGGACGAACACATCATATGTCATAAAAGATGCGCTGCAGAAAGCCGGCCTGACAGGTGAGGACCTTTCCGTCGTCGGCATAACGAACCAGAGGGAGACCATCATTCCGTTTGAGAGGAATACCGGAAAACCTTTCTATCATGGAATAGTCTGGCAGGATCTCAGGGGAAGCGGATATATAGATGAGCTGAGGAAACGCTTTCCTGAAGAGGATCTGAAGAGGAAGACGGGACTTCTGTACTCTCCGTATTTCTCAGCATCGAAGATCAGATGGCTTCTGGACAATGTTCCTAAAGTCAGGAATGCTGCAGAGTCCGGAGAGATTGTCTTCGGAACCATCGACAGCTATCTTGTCTCAAGGCTTACAGGCACACAGCCTGTGACAGACGCGACAAACGCCTCACGCTACATGCTCATGGATATAAAGTCCATGGAATGGGATGAGGAGATGCTCTCCCTAACAGGCATAGAGAGATCGATGCTTCCTGAGATAGTACCGTCAATCGGGAGAATATATGGCTATACGGATCCTTCAGGTCCGTTCGGGGCAAGAATACCAGTTGCGGGTATTCTCGGAGATCAGCAGGCGGCACTCTTCGGAGAAGCCTGTTTCTCTCCCGGAGAGTCAAAATGCACATACGGTACGGGATGCTTCATGCTCACGAACATAGGCACCGAACCATGTGTCTCCAGATACGGACTACTGACGACTGTCGCATACCTCAAGGATGGAGAAAAACCCCGATACGCTCTTGAAGGTTCAGTCGCCGTCGCCGGCTCTCTTGTACAGTGGGTCAGGGACAGCCTCCATCTGGTATCCACACCGCAGGAGCTTGACAGCTATGCCGATGAGGTTCCTGACTCAGGAGGTGTGTATATTGTCCCGGCATTCTCAGGTCTCTTCGCTCCGTACTGGCAGAGCAGTGCCAGAGGAATAATCGCAGGACTTACAGGTTATGCTACCAGAAGTCACATATGCAGGGCGGTCCTTGAGGCTGCCGCATTCCAGGCGAATGATCTGAAGGATGCGATGGAGAAGGACAGCGGGGTCAGGATAGCTCTCCTGAAAGCTGACGGAGGCATGACGAACTCGGTTCCTCTCATGGCATTCCAGGCCGATATAATGAACATACCTGTCATGCGTCCGAGGATAAATGAGACGACATGCCTCGGCGCTGCCTATGCCGCAGGTCTTACTGTCGGTATCTGGAAGGATGAGGAGAGCCTGAGACCATACTGGAAGGAACAGATGAGATGGCTGCCTCTCATGGATGACAAGGAAAGGCAGAATAAGGTACGATTCTGGAAGAAGGCTGTAAGCCGTACGCTTGACTGGATCGAGCCTGACAAGGAGTGATTGGTGTTCTCTATTCTTGCGGAGATTGGCATTGGTGATTATATCCGGCTGGCTGTTGAGGTTGCTGTACTGACATTCGCAATCTACAGAGTCTATCTTGCGCTGTCGGAGACGAAGGCGACTGAGATCATAGGATTTCTGTTCGGTCTGCTTGTTGTCTATCTTCTCTGCTATGTATTCAATCTGGATGTGCTTACCGGCATCATGAAGACACTTCTGGTTCCTTTCCTGATGCTGCTCTGTGTATTCTACCATCCGGAGCTGAGAAGGGCGTTCTCGTCATCATTCACCCGCAAGTCCAGACTTTTCAGGATAGGTGGTCAGACCACAAGCGACCAGATCGATTCGATACTCAATGCATGTAACATCCTCGTCGAGAAGAAGAGGGGTGCCCTGATCGTCTTCCCGAGGCATACGGACATACAGTCGATACTTGATTCCGGAACGAAGCTCAATGCGGATCTTTCATCGACACTTCTTCTCACGATATTCGATCATGACACACCGCTTCATGACGGTGCTGCTGTCGTAATGGGAGGAAGGATCGCGTATGCGGCATGTTATCTTCCTCTTTCAGAGCAGAAGGGCATCAAGGCCACATTCGGAACAAGACACCGTGCTGCCCTTGGACTTGCGGAGGAATCCGATGCCATTGTCCTTGTCGTCTCTGAGGAGACCGGTGCGATATCACTGGCATATAATGCGAATATCTACTACAACCTTTCAAATGCGACGATAAAGAGGACCCTGCTCTCGCTCTTCAGCTACAAGGATGTCCTTCCTGAGTCACCGAAGGAGGCGCAGAATGAAGCAGAGTAAGATCATCTCGAGCATCATGTCGAACTGGATCGCCAAGATATTCTCATTCCTTCTTGCGCTCTTCATCGTGCTCACAGTCAGGGTGCTGAATGTCAATGACAGGATCGTGACAATCCCTCTTGATGTCACACTTCCTACAGGGTATGTCGCGGTCTCTCTCATTCCTGATACTGTCGATATCGTGATCACAGGACCTGACAGCATCATATATCTCGTCGATCCTTCTGAGATATCCGCATCGGCAGATTTCTCAGGAGTTGACGGGGAGGGTATCACAAGAGTGCCTGTCGAGCTTCACTACAATAACGACATCTTCACCGATGACGGACTTGCGGTGAGCACACGCCCATCGTCTGTCCGTATATTGTTCTCTCCGTCCTCTGCCGTATGATCACAGGAACAGGAATCGACATAGTCCAGTGCAGCAGGATGGAAGGGAAGGATGAGGGTTTCCTGAAGCACATCCTCTCCAGAGAGGAACTTCTTTCAGGACGTACTGATCCGGAGTACCTCTCATCCAGATTTGCTGCGAAGGAGGCCTTCTCGAAGGCTCTCGGCACAGGCATACGCGGATTCTCGATGACTGAGATAACAGTCAGGGAAGATGAACTCGGGCGTCCATATTTCTTCCTGGAAGGCCGCGCTGCAGAGCTTGCAGATGGCCTGACATTTCACCTTTCCATAACCCATGAAAGAGAGTATGCGGCTGCTGTGGTGATAGCTGAAAAATAATTCTGGCTTTGGAATCATCCGCAGCCAGAATTACAAAAATGATGACTTTACATATTAAAGCTCTGAAGGACTGATAACCCCACTATCTGGAAGTTCAATAGTACCATCTTTTCTGTAGCCGAAATATTCTGAATTGCTGACTGCCATAGAAAGATCCAGATTCTCAAGTTCGGCCATAGGCGTACTTTCTGCTGTCTCTTCCGCATAATATACATTTCCTGATGCAGAGAATGATGCATTACCCTTAGTGTTAGCGATATACACAACAGTGTTTTTTACATGATTGATGACCTTGTTATCTATCATAACCACAGAAGCACCGCCTTGAAGTCCCTGAATGACATATGCATTTCCACCCCACGTTTCATAAGAATCACAGTCTCTATCTGTGTTATTAGAGAATTCAATTCTTCCCAGATGATATCCCCCTGCAAAATTGAATCCAATAGAGCACTTTTCTATGGTATTGTTTTTTCCTGTGAATCCTTTGCTCTGAAAAATGAGAACTCCACTTCCATATGAACTGAAATTACAATTCTCAACAGTTATATCATTCCAGATAGAATCGGTTCCTCTGTCCTGCACATAGAATCTTATGCCACAGTGAGTTGCATCTGTATTATCACGTCCTTTGAAAGTGCAATCTTTTATCACTATATCGGAATAGGTGTTCGTCTGATTTTTTCCAGTTGACATCAGAATTCCTTTTCCCGTGAATTCGAGTCCCGAAATGAGAAGACCATATTCATAGCTTCCTTTGGAGATGCTGACTCCGCTGTTTCCTGCTTTAATATCAATTGCATAACCATAATCGTTTGTAGTGGTGTCTGCCTGCGCGATAGAAGCTCCTTCTGCACCAATTATAGCGATACCTGAAAGCTCTTTAGGAGATGTTGCCCCATCAGTATTTTTAAGGACAAAATTTTTATAATTTCCTGCGCGTAAAAATAGCGTAGCCCCATTTCCAATGGAATCAAGGATCTTCTGGGCTACTTCCTGACTATCTGCAATAAATACAGAATCATTCCAATTTGTCACAGAATCAATGGCCGTGGAATCAGCTATATATTCACTGTTTTCGGAGAACAATTCTTTTGATGTTTCTCCACACTCTGAGCATATATAATGGACATAAATCCCATCAGATTCTTCTGAGTAATGGCTTACCTGCCAGTCATGATTATGTGGGGTTGTTTCGGGCTTAGATGGGCTTGAATCACTTCCGGGAAGCCAGCCAATCGGAAGAATAACATTGGAACAAGATGCAAACGTAAAAGCAAATACGAAGAACAGAATGGCAATTGCTATCTTTCGCTCTTTAAATTCCCTTCTCTCTCTCTCATCAGAACCTCCTCTGAGAATAATCAAGATGATTGTATGGTAAGCCCCTTTAATGTAGCAAGGTTTGAGGCTTTATTCTGGTAAAAACTTTTTGCAAATCAAAACATCATCGGTTGTTATAGGATCTTTTTTCCTAGGTGTGTAATAATTCTGACCGATTTCGCCTCTTTTCAGATACTGATTTTACTGATGATATCTATACAGCAAGTGTTTGTTTGAATAGGCAGACCATGGGTATAGAATTGTTTTCTTTACGATTCTGTATATACAAATTAAACTATACATAGAAGGAGCTCTAGGTGTTTGAATGGGACGAGAACAAGAATCAGAGGAATATTCATATTCATGGAGTTTCTTTCAGTGAAGCGATGGAAGCTTTGGAAGATCCTGATCGTATCGAATTCTATGATGAAGCTCATTCTTCGTATGAAGACCGATACATATGTCTTGGAGCATCGTCCAGATTACTTCTGATGGTTGTATTTACAGACAGAAGAGGAAATACAAGAATTATTTCGGCTCGTGAAGCCCTGAGCAAAGAGAGAAGGAGGTATTATGAAGAATATAGAAGAACTCATGGCTAAATATGAAAGCAATGCGCGTCCGGATTCTGAGATCAATACTTCAGATATTCCTGCCTTGACCGATGAGCAGCTTGCACTTTTCAGACCCATAAAGAAGATGACAT
>CALXON010000024.1 GCA_944389985.1 uncultured Spirochaetaceae bacterium
GCCAGCGTGATCCTTCCCTGCTATGTCTGGGATATGGTCTCGTCGCATGCTGTGATCAGAAAGCTCGGAATGGATATCTGCTTCGAGGACGGCTCCCCGTTCATCTATGATGACAGTTTCATGAACCGCAATACATTCAGAGGAATAGCCTACTCAGGAACGGAGAAAGGCAGGAACCATCTCAGAGAGGTTCTTCCACCGAAACACAGGTGTCACTGAGGAATCTGTCAATAACATCCTGAAGAAATGCATCCCTCACTGCGATTATGAGGTCAATATCATACGAACGGAGGGCCCTGAGCGATGGCGCGAATCCTCCACCATCAAGTTCAAGTCTTCCGATCTCATCGATGAAGACTGTACCTGAACTGATGGATTCCAGACTGGTATTCGCCGCATCAAAAAGCCTCTGATCAAAATACCAGCGTCTGAAGATGTCAGGAAATAGAGGTTCATCAGTCATTAAAGTAGAGGACTTTCCTGTGCTGAGATCAAGAAGGGAGTATCCGTTTTCAGTTCTTATGGAAATAAAACCAGCCGGATTAGGAACGGTTTTACTTATTTCCAATAATCTTGTACTCTTTCCGGAGCCCTTATCCCCTGTGATTATCCTACAGCTCCTCATCGAGAAATGCCTCCAGTGCCTGATAAGCCCTGTGGCTGTCTTCGCGGGATATTATGAATGTGAGGACATTCATCGTGGAAACGATCTCTATGATGTTTATATGCTCCCAGGCAAGCTTCCTGACCGCGAGGTATGTGATTCCGGGTGTCTGGAGGAAATTACCATGGAATGCGATTGTGAGCGCGACAAGATCGGAATAGGAATGGACGATCTCAAAATCTTTCAGGACAGAATCCACGACCTCCCTGCAGTTTTCCGATACGGAGAGCGTTATCTCATGTGAACCGATCGTCACATTGATGAAATCCCCGTTCTCAGGGTGGACAGAGCCGTATATCTCAGGGAGTTTCGATACGAACCTGTCATCACGGTGGAGGTTCACATCGTAGATGTTCGTCTTCATCTGGATCTCGTAGCCGATATCCTCAGAACGCTTTCCCCTTGGTTTTGCTCTCAGTTCATCAGCATAACGTCTGATCGCCATGACAATTGAGGAGGTGCTGACGCTTGATCCGTAAAGCTCCTCAACCTTTGGTTTTATTGAAAGGGCGAGATTAGAGTATGATGCGATATCCTGAATGAGCATATCAGAGAGAAAGGGACTTCTGTCGATTATTCTCTTCACATAACTTGCTATCGATGCGGCCATTCTGTCCTCATTGCTTTTCTGTTATTTTGGTAACACTCACGTTACCTGAGAAACAGTATTTTTTCAACAAAGAAGTGGAAAAAATGTTATCATCTATCCATATGATCTGTCCTAGGTGTGGAACTGACAAAGATAAAGTACTGGAATCCCGCTCGAACAAGGAAGGCACCGCGATAAGGCGCAGGCGCCAGTGTCTCAACTGCGGACACAGGTTCACGAGCTATGAACGCATTGAGGAAAAGCCGATCATGGTCATCAAGAAGGATGGCAGGCACCAGCCTTTCGACATCGGCAAGGTGGAGCGCGGAATAAGACAGTGCACGGAGAAGCTCAACATACCTCAGAAGGACATCGACATGATACTCCGCAGGATCGAGGACAACATCTATGATCAGGCCGGCGCGAAGAACACGGTCACAAGCAAGGAAGTCGGAGAAGAGACACTGAGACAGCTCTATCCCGTCTCTCCCGTCGCATATGTCCGTTTCGCATCTGTCTACAGAGCCTTCGATGACCTCGATCAGTTCATACAGGAGATTGAAAGCCTCACAGGACGTGAACGCTGACTACAGTCTTGCATCAAACCATTTTCCCGTTATGCTCTGATCTATCTCGTCATTCAGGTGATCAGGCTTCAGGATCTCGTTCGCACAGTCAAGCGTGAAGTTGTCAGTCATTCCCGCGATATAGTCGATGATCATTCTCGCGTCGGAATTCTCCCTTGCCATGTACTTGGGATACATCTCGCTGATATGACTGTAGAATCCTGCCGCGAGCATGTTGTGCTCTGACATATAGCCTTTCTCATCCAGCCCGTATGATGAGTACAGATCCTCAAGATAGTCCGCGATGAGGTTAAGAAGCCGGGTGAAATAGCGTGTGTAGCCGTTGAGTATGTCAGAGCGGTAGATGAACTCATAGTTGAACGCGCTGAATGCCTCGACGGCCTCGAACACAGGTTCTGAGAAACCGATGCCATCCTCTTCGGAAGCACCGCTTATTATATCGGAGACCAGTGTGTTTATGATCTGTCCGTTCGTCCTTCCGAGCCTGCTTACGACTATGTCCGGAAGTTCACGTCCTTTGAGGATTCCAAGTCTGTACGCATCCTCCCAGTCCCTTCCGAGGTATGCGATCGTATCGGAGAAACGTACGACAGCTCCCTCATACGTCGCGGGAAGAAGTCCCTCACGCTCTGTGATCGAATCCAGATCCTTGAGCTCATAGGACGGCTTTATCCTCATGCTGAGGCTCTCTCCGTTATGACATACGATACCATCACGGACAGCATATGTCAGATTGAGTCCTTTTCCATTGTCTGCAAGGAAATCCACCACACGGAGCGAGTTGACCTCATGCTCGAACTTCCCGAGACCCCGCTTCTCCGACATCTTTGAGATGATCCTCTCGCCGACATGACCGAACGGTGTGTGTCCCAGATCATGTCCCATGCCGATGGCCCATGCAAGCTCGGAATCCAGTCCGAGAGGACGGCAGATGGCGGAAGCTATCGATGCGACATGCAGCACATGCTCCATGCGTGTGCAGATGTGGTCATTGGACGGTGCGAAGAACACCTGTGTCTTGTGCTTGAGCCTTCTGAAGGGCGAAGAGTGGATAATAGCGGTCGTATCCCTATAGTAAGGACCCCTTACATCCTCTGTCCTGGGCCTTTTCCTGGACTTCAGGAGCTGATCTTTATCTTCATGACGCGGCAATTCCATACCAGATGATACCATATGCTCATGATATATGATATCATTCGGACAGGAAAGAGATGATAGTATACATCATACCGATAACAGCTCTTATGCTGACATTCATGGCGCTTTTAGCATCCCTCCGCTTCATATTCTCGCGGCAGGGACTGTACTGGGTGTTTCCTGCGGTCATCTCCCTGCTGATGTTCTTCCAGAATCTGAATACGCTTCTTTCTCTCGGAGAAGAGGGCATCACATCATTTGAGTATACATTCGAGAACTTCTCCCCGTTCGTGCTTGCTTTCCTCTGGTACATGATGATAGTGGTATTCCACTACGCCCTGAAGAAGACCATAGACGACAACCGCTTCGAGAGCGACTCAAGGAAGAACAGGAACGAGGCGGAATACCTTGAAAGATATGAGCGGAGAAAAGGCAGGAGGGAGAGGCTGAGAACGATAAGGAAGGCTGCTACGGAACAGAGTGTTCCATCGGTTCCTGAGTACAGATCTCCCGATGATGACATTGATTAATCTCACCCCACTCTGGTAACATTAATCAACTATGGCGAGGATATTCTTCACTGGTATCAAACATTCCGGAAAAACGAAGATGGCGAAGCTTGTCTCGGTCATTCTGGGAAAGGAATCGGCAGATTCTGATGAACTTGCCCTGTCCCGTCTTGACGGGCTTTCCGTAAGGGAGTTCTACAGGACCAGAGGCAAGGAAGCCTTCATGGACACAGAATACGAAGTTGTCAGGGAATATGTGGAGACACATCAGGACTTCATCCTCTCTCTGGGAGGAGGAGCTGCAGACAACAGGAAGCTGATGGACTATCTGAGGGAAAACGGCAGGATCATATACCTCAGAAGAGATGAGAAAGACATGCTGCCCGTGATTCTGAAGCATGGAGTCCCTCCGTTCCTCGATCCTGATGACATTCAGGGATCCTTTCACCGGGTCTACTGTGAGAGAGACAGGAAGTACACAGAGTATTCCGATCTGACTCTCGATCTCGGACCATATGGAGACAAGGACAGAACAGCCGGCATGATCGCAGAAGCACTCAAGGAGAGGAACTATGTCTGACAACACTTTCGGCAGACTTCTCAGACTGACGACATTCGGTGAGTCGCACGGCCCCTCGCTGGGCGGAGTCGTCGATGGATTTCCGGCGGGAATAAAGATCGATGAGGAATTCATTCTTGGCGAGATGGCAAGAAGAAGGCCTGGAAGCACGACACTGGGAACGAAGAGGAACGAGGGCGATGTGCCGGAGATCCTTTCCGGAGTTCTTGATGGCATCTCCACCGGTGCTCCTATCGGGTTCATGATAAGGAACACCTCCCAGAGATCGTCGGAC
>CALXON010000025.1 GCA_944389985.1 uncultured Spirochaetaceae bacterium
GGCAATGACCAGCAGAGCGCTGATGGCAACCAGTGCGATCTTTTTCATCTTATCTCCTTCTGGACATGAGAAAATCCACCGTCTCCGGTGGTCTGTCCTATGATACGAATGAATGTTATGCTATAAGAGTAATACCCCCCCGTTAGTGGAGGACGGGATTAAAGGATTATATTTACTTTCAGTAAGTCCTATCTGGGGGTGTATCATAAAATCCTCTGAACAGAGATTATCATTCAAGGTGAAACACATCAATCATTTTTCATCCTTCTCAGAGAGAATTAACACCCTTCGATCTTGTTCTGACTTTTTCCTGGTATTCGATATGTACAGCCACTCTGCAGACGACGTGTGACACTCTCACTGGTTTCTATTTTGGGTGTGAAATATGCTTCAGGCCTTCAAATTCAGCTTTATATGCAAAAAATTCTATAAAAATACAGAAAATTTGCAATTATGAGGACTCTGGCTATTAACACAGGCTGATAAGTTTAAGTATCATTACGACAACCTGAAGGATTTAATTCTGTTATTGCTACTGCAGATAACGAATTATCCATACGAGGAGGAGAAGATGAGGAAAACTGTGTTCACACTTTTCATAGCGCTTGTTGCTTGTGCTATGGTATTTGCAGGCGGATCCAAAGAAGCTGATTCCACAGTTGTGAAGATCGGAGTCTTCGAGCCGGCATCCGGTGACAACGGTGCGGGTGGAAAGCAGGAGACTCTTGGTATCCAGTATGCCAATTCGCTCACACCTACAGTAATGGTCGGCGACACAGAGTATACCGTAGAGCTTGTTCTCGCAGACAACGAAAGCTCCAACGACAGGGCTGCATCAGCTGCTTCCACACTCATAAATGCTGGTGCATCGGTCGTTCTTGGCTCATATGGCTCCGGTGTCTCAATCGCAGGTAGCGATACATTCCGTGTAGCCGGTGTTCCTGCAATCGGAATCACATGCACCAACCCTCAGGTGACAGAAGGAAACAGCCACTATTTCCGTATCTGCTATCTTGATCCGTTCCAGGGTACAGTTCTTGCGAACTACGCTTATAACGAGCTTGGAGCAAGGAAGGTGTACTGTCTTGCAAAGCTTGGCGATGATTACTCCGGCGGTCTTGTGAATTACTTCGTCGAGCAGTTCAGATCACTTGGCGGAACGGTCGTTTCAGAGACATTCCCGGATGGAAACAGTGATTTCACATCATACATCGCGAATGCTAAGAACAACGGTTGTGAGGTATTCTTCTCTCCTGTATCGACAGAGGCTGCACAGCTTATCATCAACCAGTCAGACAGTCAGGGACTCGGCATGCCGATTCTCGCAGGCGATACCTGGGATTCCAACGTCATCCTCCAGGCTGCTCTCGGAAAGGATGTCGATATAACTGTCACAACATTCTATCCTGAAGGCGCGGATCCTGAGTTCGACGCTGCTTTCAAGAAGTGGGTGAATGCAGATTCCACACGTCTTGCGAACAACGGTGGTGATGATACCATCAGCGCGGTGACAGCTATGGGATACGATGCATACTACTTCGCACTCCAGGCTATCCAGAATGCGGCAAGCACCGATCCTGCTGACATCATGGATGCGCTCTGGACCACAGAGATTGACGGAGTGACTGGTCACATCGCTCTCGATGATGTCAATGGCGATGCAATCCGCAATACAGTCTATGTAAAGCATGCGAATACCACTACAGGCGGATGGGATGCTCTTCCTGCCGTAGTCGTCGACTGACCATTCATGTCCTTTAAGCGGCAGGGGTGTCCTGCCGCATCATCCAATCCATAACAGGAGGTAAACCGCGTGGCGGATTTCTTCCATCAGAATCTTTCATATTTCCTGTCAGGTATATCGGTAGGCGGTCAGTATGCGCTTATAGCAATAGGGTATACGATGGTCTACGGTATCCTGCGTCTCATAAACTTCGCCCATGGAGATGTGTTCATGTGTGCAGGTCTGATGATGGTCTATTTCTCATCATCGATGCCTTTTGCGCTCTCCATTCCCGCTGTCCTTGTCCTGTCTCTCGTTCTTGGTTTCGTGATAGAGCGTGTGGCGTATAAACCTCTCAGAAGCGCTCCTAGGATGTCCGTCATGATAAGCGCGATCGGAGTGTCGTATCTTCTCCAGAACGCGACACTGTACTTCACTGGCGGTCTTGCGAAGGTCTATCCTGAAATACCCGTCCTCTCCAGATCCGTGCAGATATGGGGTGCGACGACCAGGGTCGTGACACTCATAACTCCCGTTCTGACAGTCATCCTTGTCGTGCTTCTCTCACTGCTGATCAAGCATACGAAGATCGGTATGGCCATGAGAGCCGTCTCAAGGGATTTCGAGACAAGCCAGCTTATGGGCATAAGGATCAACCGCGTGATCTCGATGACATTCATGCTCGGCTCCCTGCTTGCCGCGGTCGCGTCGCTTCTGTACTTCACCAACTACGCATCCGTGACACCAACAAGCGGATCGATGCCGGGACTCAAGGCATTTGTCGCTGCTGTATTCGGCGGTATCGGATCGATTCCGGGAGCCGTCATCGGCGCATTCATAATCGGTATCTGTGAGAATATCATCAAGGGCGGCGCCTCCATATTCGGCATCCCCGGATCCGGATGGACGACATTCTCCGACGCGTTCACTTTCGCGTTCCTGATAGTGGTTCTCATCGTAAGACCTACCGGACTTTTCGGAGAGAAGACCGTTGATAAGGTCTGAGGAGGGTGGTATGGACAGAGAGAAGAGAAATCATCTGATCAGGCTTTTTGCCGCAATTGCCGCAGTATACATATTCATAACCATACTTGAATTCACGCTCAGACCCACAAGCATCGTATTCACCGTCCTGAGAAAGGGTGCGATCTACTCGCTTGTTGCAGTCTCAATGAATCTTCTGAACGGATTTACAGGGCTGTTCTCACTGGGACAGGCTGGGTTCATGCTTCTTGGCGCCTATACATATGCGATCTTCACGATGCCTCTTTCAGTCAAGCAGTCTGAGAGGGTCTACAGATACTATGAATGCATCGTTCCTTTCGACACAGGTGTGTTCATAGGACTGATAGCAGCAGGTCTTGTCGCGGCGTTCTTCGCTTTCCTGATAGGTCTGCCTGTACTCCGTCTGAAGTCGGATTATCTTGCGATAGCCACCCTTGGCTTTGCTGAGATCATCCGTGCGATATTCCAGTGGGATGTCCTCGGACCTCTGACAAATGGTGCCAATCTCCTCAGGGAGTTCAAGGACCTGTCAAGGATAACGCTTCCTTTCACAGACATTCCATTCCCTCCGACGCTGTTTGTCTTCATCGTTGTCGGTATATGCATACTTCTCATCGTGCTCCTTATAAATTCCTCCTATGGAAGGGCATTCAAGGCCATAAGGGATGATGAGACGGCTGCAGAGGCTATGGGAATAAATCTTTTCAGACACAAGGAGCTCTCATTTGTCATCTCCTCCTTCTTCGCGGGAATCTCAGGAGCGCTTCTTGCCATGTTCCAGTACACTGTGCAGGCCCAGCAGTTCAGGACTGTCCTGACGTATGAGATACTGCTCATCGTCGTCATAGGCGGAATCGGCTCGATATCAGGGTCGTGCATCGCATCGTTTCTGTACATCGCTCTTTCCGAGTGGTGGCTCCGTGGCCTTGATATGGGCACATTCCTCGGAATCGAGGCTCCGGATCTATTCCGCTCAGGCTTCAGACGCCTTGTGTTCTCGCTCATAATCATGATCATCGTCCTCTTCTTCTCAAGGGGAATAATGGGGGACAAGGAGCTTTCATATGAACGGCTGAAGACCGGAATCAGTAGAATCGGAAGCAGAGGAAGGAGGTCGAAATGAGCACACTTCTTGAACTTGAGCATGTGACGATGCAGTTCGGAGGCGTTGTCGCGGTCAATGACCTTTCCCTCCATGTTGATCAGGGGGAGATCATAGCCCTGATCGGTCCCAACGGAGCCGGTAAGACAACGGCGTTCAACTGCATAACAGGTGTATATGAACCGACAAACGGCAGGATCAGCTTTGATGGCAGGACCATCATCGTAAACCATCCGTCCGGGAAGATGAGGAGAATGTATGCCGGGAATGAAAGCGATATGTTCTCCTCGGAAAAGACCATCGATCCGACTCCTGATGAGATCACGAAGCTTGGGATTGCCAGGACGTTCCAGAATATAAGACTTTTCAAGAGTATGGATGTCTTTGACAATGTCCTGACAGCAATGCATCTCAGGGCAAGGGCGAATGTCTTCTCATCTGTTTTCAGACTTGACTATAAAGAAGAGCGGTCGATGCGGGCTGAGACGGAGAAACTGCTGAAGGAGCAGGGTCTCTGGGAGCACAGGCATGAGAAGGCCGTGAGCCTTCCATATGGTTTCCAGCGGAGACTTGAGATCGCAAGAGCGCTCGCGACAAAGCCGAGACT
>CALXON010000026.1 GCA_944389985.1 uncultured Spirochaetaceae bacterium
GACACTCATGCTGTTCACAAGCGTGAGGAAAGCGAAAAGCCATGTGACAGCAGGCTTGAAACCGGAGACATGATGTGAAAGCACCAGACCGAGTATGACTCCGGTAGGTGTCAGCAGCGCCATCATACGCTCGATGCGTTTGTTCATGCCTCTCAGGAAAAGCTCGGCTCCCGTCATTTCTGACTTCCTCCGGCCTCTCCTGCAATCCGCCTTCTGTAAACCTGCTTGAGACCTCCTGCCCTGAGCATATCAAGAGCAAAGTCACCGACACTCTCACCCTGATACGTCTCACCGGTGGAAAGATTCTTTATCTCCGCAGTCTCTATGTTGACCTCAATGATGTCCTCATCGCTGACATGACCGGAAAGACCTTTGCAGACAAGCAGGGGGAATCCCAGATTCAGACTGTTGCGGTAGAAGATACGGGCGAAGGAGTCCGCGATCACAAGGCTTATCCCTGAATTGATCAGGGTTATTGGGGCATGCTCTCTGGATGATCCGCTGCCGAAATTGCTCCCTGCGACTATGACAGCACCCTTCCTGACCCTGTTCTTCACCTCCGGAGACACTCCTTCAAGGCAGTGACTGCCTACTACCGAAGGATCTGACTGATCAAGGAAACGTCCGGGATAGATCTGGTCCGTATCGATATTGTCAGGAAGCTTTATCACAGGTCCTCTGAATACAAACTCAGTCATTCTCTCCTCCTATATATCCACTGACAGCAGCCTCCGCGACCACACGGGGAGAAGCAAGATACAGCTTCGCGTCATGAGCCCCCATACGGCTCGGGAAATTGCGGTTGGATGTCGTTACGCAGGTCTCTCCTGATGCAAGAAGTCCCTCATGCACACCAAGGCATGGACCGCATCCTGGAGGAGACAGGACAGCACCTGCCTCGATCAGTGTCTGTATGCTGCCATCCGCAAGACACTCCTTCATCACGTTCACCGAAGCCGGTATCACGATCATCCTCGTGCCATGAGCGAGATGCTTCCCCTTCAGCACCGCGGCGACCTCCCTTATATCTGTCGCCCTGCCTCCGGTACATGATCCCACAAAGCACTGATCGACATGGATACGCTCCTTCAGCGAGGAGAGAGGACGGACATTGTCCACACTTGCAGGCACAGCAACCTGAGGCCCCATTCCGGTGACATCAAACGTATGGACCTCTGAATACTCATACCCCGGATCGGTCTCAAAAACGGTGAAGTCCTCGGCTCCTCTCGAGCGAACATAGTCTATGACACATTCATCCGGCTGGATGTACGCAGTCTTTGCGCCCATCTCCACAGCCATGTTGCAGAGCACCATGCGGCCTGCGACATCGAGGGAATGGACATAGGATCCGGTGAAGTCTATCGCCTTGTATACAGCCCCGTTCGCCTTCATCTTACCAACGACATGGAGTATCACATCCTTAGGAAGGACTCCGTCACGGGGCTTTCCGTCAATCCTTATCTCGATTATCTCGGGAACCCTCATCCAGGTCTCACCGCTTATCATGGTGTATGCGAGATCTGTCGCGCCCACGCCTGTACCGAATGCACCGAAAGCACCATGGGTGGTGGTATGGCTGTCTGTCGCAATGAGGACCATTCCAGGATACACCAGACCTGCTTCAGGCAGCACCTGATGACATACTCCCTTGTCCACATCAAAGACATGGGATATCCCGTGCCGGGCAGCGAACTCACGCATCAGCTTATGATTACGGGCCGCTGAGACGGTGGGAGCCGGTGCATAGTGATCAAAGACGAATGTGATCCTGTCCTTATCAAAAACCTCCACACCGCCCATCTCCTCGAATGAGATGAGAGTCTGGAGATATATGTCGTTTATCTCGGCAAGATCGACTTTCACGGTGACGATCTCTCCTGTGACAACCTTATCCTTCCCGGAAGCCCGGCAAAGAATCTTCTCTAATGCATGCATTGGGGAATCCTTTATGTTTCAGGCGGCAGATCCTTCCGCCGCCTGAACAGTCGATATCATCAGAATCTCACTTTGAGTGTTCTTATCTCGAACGGTCTGAGTGAGACGTCAATTGAAGCACCTTTTGCCCTGATCACCTTGTCTCCGGTCTCGATCATGTTGCACTGTGCTGCATATGTCAGAGGTCTGGAGAACGTGATGCGGCCTGATACATGAGTATTGGAGGATTCATACATTCTTATGATGTACGCATCTTCATCCTCAGCCTTCTTCACCGTATCGATAACGATATGGTCGTTGTCGACAGATACGAATGATGAGCTTGCAGGAAGAGCTCCGCTCTTTCCGTCAGTGAAAACAGCCTTGAGCGGTTTGTTCAGCGCGAAGGCCTTGCTGACAGTTCCGGCATCAACCCATGTTCCCTTGTGAGGATAGATGCTGTATACGAACTCATGAACTTCCTTGTCTGCATTCTCGAACGGATAGATTCCGCTCTTGAGAAGAGTCAGGCGCATGACGTTTCCATGTATGTCATGACCGTACTTGCAGTCATTGAGCATGGATACACCATAATCGGACTCTGAAAGGTCAGCCCACTTGTGCGCACAGACCTCGAACTTGGCGACATCCCAGCTTGTGTTCCTGTGAGTGTTCCTCTCGACAGCGCCGAACTGGACCTCATAGGAAGCTCTCGTGCTGTTCACATCGACAGGGAAAGCAGCCTTGAGAAGGATCTCCTGCTCCTTCCAGTCAATGGTCGTCTTGAAGTCGATCCTCGGAACATCGGCATAGATGCTGATGTCCTGCATGATCGTGGATGAGAGATAGTTCCTCTTCACCCTTATAGTACCGACGACAGGACCTTCCTCAAGAACTTCGACGGACTGGAGATCATCAACCACCCAGCACTTCTCTGTGTAGTAGATGTCGATGTCCCATGCATTGTAGTTCATCGGCTTGTCCTCAAATGACTGGAGGACGTTGGCCTTCGCTCCTGCGGGAAGGACCTCCCTCTTCGCGATCTTGTCGTAGATGCTTGTGATCTGGGCCTTCTCGTCGAAGCGGATCCTGAAGAACTTGTTCTCCATCTTATCCGTGGAAACCTTGATGGATGACTTTGCAGTACCACCGCTGGTCAGCTTGAGCTTCCTGTATCCGAACTGAGGAATGCCTGTCACATATGAGAGGGCCTTTCCGTCAGCTGTCCTCTGGACAGGATGTGAGACCTTACCGTCAGAGACTGCGGTATATTCCTCAGGGATGTCCAGAGCAACAAGGCCGTCGGTGTACACACTGTTCATATTGAAGACAGTGACAGCCGCTCCTTCGCCTTCCGCACCGTCTGCGATGGTCCTCATCGCCTGATCCTCAAGCTCATGACCTTCCTTGAGAATCTTCTCGTACTGCACCTTCGAATCCTCATATACAGGACCGATGGATGAGCCCGGGATGATGTCATGGAACTGGTTGAGAAGGATTATCTTCCAGTTGTCCTTGAGTGTCGCGAGAGGATACTGCATTCCTGTCATGAGCTCAGCCATTGAAGACACAGCCTCGACATCCTGATACAGGAACTCGCTCTTGCGGTTGTACTTCTTGTTGCGTGCGATCGATGTGTATGTTCCTCTGTGGAACTCGAGATAGAGCTCTCCGACCCATGTCGGGATCTCCGTTCCCTTCACATTCTTCTCAAGTCTCTTGAAGAACTCCGTAGGCGGCTCGATCTTCACCTTAGGCATGCCGGGGAAGTCCTTGAGCCTCTTTCCGGCCTCAAGCATCTCCCTTGTCGGACCGCCGCCTCCGTCACCATAGCCGAATGCCATCAGAAGATCATTGTTGCAGGACTTCTGCTGGTATGTATCCCAGCTGTGAGCTACAGTCTCGGCACAGAGAACTCCGTTGTATGTCTTCTGGTACGGAAGAGCCCTTCTGTGACCATCTGAACCTGTGGTCGGAGTGGTCATGAAGTGTGTGAGGACCTTGGTGCCGTCTATTCCCTGAAGATAGAAGGTATCCATCGGGAGTCTGTTGAACTGGTTCCAGCTGATCTTGATGGTCATGAAATAGTCGATGCCGCAGCCTTTCAGGATCTGGGGCATTGCAGCACTGTATCCGAATACATCAGGCAGCCAGAGAATCTTGTTGTCCAGACCGAACTCATCACGGAAGAATTTCTTTCCGACAAGGAACTGCCTGATCATGGACTCACCGGAGATGAGGTTGCAGTCAGCCTCGACCCACATTCCGCCCTCGGGCTGGAGACGGCCTTCAGCAACACGCTTTTTAAGTCTCTCATAGAGATCCGGATAGAGCTTCTTCACATAATCGTAAAGCTGCGGCTGGCTCTGGATGAATTTGTAATCGGGATACTCGTCCATGAGCATGTCGACAGTGGCAAGGGATCTTGCAGCCTTCTCCTGAGTCTGCATCAGCCTCCACAGCCATGCCACATCGATGTGGCTGTGACCGATTGCGGAGATCATGATGTCATTGTTGGAATGAAGTGAATAGATTCCCTTTTTAAGTATCTCATCGGCCTTTCTGATCGAATCATAGTATGCATCTGAACCGAGTTTCCTGAAATCAATGGCATTGATCGACTCATTGACCACATCCATCAGCTTCTTGTTCTGTGGAGACTCGACATCAGGCATGTGTATCGTCGCCTCGAAAGCCACCTTGAGATCATGGTAATAATCCCAGATGAAGTCCTCGACGACCATGATCTGGCAGTCGATGACGGGGCGTCTCTCGTTATAGCCGCTGAAGCCCATGAACGCTATATCATAGCTCTGTCCCGCGACCGCGTTCTTCGAGAGCGTGATCTCATGATGGAACACATCAAGTCCGCCCATGAGCTTTCCGTCAACATATACCGTGTACTCGGCACTGACCTTCCACAGGATGTCACCGGGGGTCTGGATGAAGAAGACGACATGCTTTCCGTTCCACTTCTCAGGGATGGTCACAGTAGTGCGGAACCACTGGTATCTGGCGAAACCGCCCCACTGGTCGGTATCCTTCGCCTTCTTCCATCCGGAATCGAGGGAACTCTGGTAATCACCCTTGTCATTCCCCTCCTTCACATAGAAGTCCTCCACCCGGATCGAATCAGAGTGTATCGTACTCTTGATCTCGTCTATTCTGCGGATAATCTTATCCTCATAGAAGTACATCGTTTTCTCCTTTTTATTCTTTCACAGCACCTGCCGTCAGAGCAGAGACGATGAAGCGCTGAAGGAATATGAAAATAAGCACTGTCGGAAGTATACCAAGAATACAGCCCGCTGCAAGCAGGTGCGTCGTGATTGTGTCACCCGTACTCTGGAGATTAACAAGTCCTACGCTTATCGGGAACATTCTGGAATCGTTGAGGAGGATGAACGGTATGATGAACTGTGCCCAGCTCCTGACGAATATGAGAATGACAACCGAGATCATTCCTGGAACGATGAGAGGGATGAGGAGCTTCAGCAGTATTGTCATTCTGCTGCAGCCGTCAATACGTCCTGCCTCATCGATCGAATACGGAATGGTATCCATATAGCCCTTGAGCGACCAGCATGCGAAAGGCAGCGAGAGCGCTATGTAGACAAGTGTCAGCGACCAGTAGTTGTTCAGAAGATGCAGTCTGCTGAAATACCTGTACAGAGGAATCGCTATGATCAGCGGCGATATCATCTGGAATATGAGTATTCCGAACTGCAGGGTGTTCTTTCCCTTGAACCTGAAGCGCGAGAGACCATAGGCCGCAGGCACGATCAGGAGAATACATCCGACAATCGTTCCACCGACGATCAGGAATGAGTTCTTCAGGAACGTGATGATGTCAGCCATCCACAGGACCTGGACGTAGTTGTCAAATGAGAAGTGCTCCGGGAACAGTTTCGGCGGTACATAGAAAAGTTCCGGGACTGTCTTGAATGACATCGAGAGAACCCACAGTACCGGGAAGAGGAAGAACACTATGATTACAAAGAAAAGTACCAGAAGTCCGATCTTTTCCATTGCAAGTCTTCCGGATTTTGAAGAAGTCAGTTTCATGCCGCACCTCCCTTAGTTCCGCTCTCTGCGACGGAGAACCGCGAAGTATCCGATCGCCATGAGTGAGTTGATAACGAGAAGGACAACTGCATAAGCCGAGCCTCTTCCAAGGTTGTAACCTGTGAATATCGTGCTGTATGAAGTGAGCGCAAGGACTTCTGTCGCACGGCCAGGGCCACCACCGGTAAGAGAGAAGATCATATCGAATGTATTGAATGTGTTGATTGTGTTCAGGATTATGTTTGTCGATATGACAGAGAAGATCGACGGCAGGATTACGCGCCACAGTCTCTGGAACGCATTGGCTCCGTCAATCTGGGATGCCTCGATTATGTCTATCGGTATCGTCTTGAGACCTGCATAGGTCAGGATCATGCTCTGTGCGGTACCTCTCCAGACATTCGCTACAATGGTACATGGCATCGCATGGTCAGGATTCGTGAGGAATGAGACATTCTCGAATCCCATATTCTTCAGAATTGTTATGAGAATTCCCGTTCCGGCCTCAGTGTACATGAACGACCATACAACACCTATGATCGCACCGGGAATCGCCCATGAAAGGAGTGCGACGACACGGACGAAGACAGAGCCGTGCAGCCTGATGCGCTCTCCTTTATCAACCGCAAGCGCTATTATGAGACCAAGAAGGGTCTGGAACACAACGCTGAAGAATACGAATACGAGTGAGTTCCATAGAATATCGTACGTTGCAGGGGTCGTGAAGATCACCCTGAATGACTTCAAAGTATAGTTATAGTTCTGCCTCAGGAGGCTGGCATCTGTAAAACTGTAGCGGATAACCTCCAACGTAGGCAGTATGAACAATGCCACCAGCACTATTACAAGAGGCGCGAGCCAGGGGGCAGGCCCCTGGCTGACACGCTTCAGGAAAATGTGCATGGAAGACGGTGCTTTTGCGGTTTTTCCCTTTTCCATAAGTTTTCCTTATCAGATACTGTTCTTCACGTTCTCAATGATCACTTCAACAGCATGCTCCGGTGTATCTGCTCCGGTAATGACGTTACCGAGAGCAACCTGTGCCTCAGTACTGATCGTGTTGTAGATCTCGACTGCAGGTCTTGTTGAGCCGTTCTCCAGGAACTCTGCGTTCTTCATGAAGTACGGATCACTTGAGATGTAATCGAAGAGCTCGTACTGGTGAGCCTGTGTAGGCATTGAACCCTCGACGAGGAGCCATGAATATGCAGCCTCATCCGTGCTGTAGAGCTCGAATGCAAGGTCAGCAGCAAGCTTTCTGTGCAGCTCGTCCTGTGAGAATACCATATTGGTCCAGCCACCAGCGGAAGCTGTGCTTGTCAAGCCTTCCTCAAGAACAGGAGTAGGAGCCATGCCCCAGAGCTCGTTGAACTTCTCCTTGCCAATGAGCTCTCTCATGTTTCCGATAGCACTTGTGTTGGAGAGGAACATCGCGACATTGCCCGCTGCGGCATCGCCGAACATATTGGCGTCGCGTGCGAAGCTTGTGATCGATACAGGAGTTACACCTTCATCGATACATCTCTTCACGAACTTGTACAGGTTGATGAGATATGTCTTGTTCGGTTCCTTATCGATGGCCATGTTGCCTTCTTCATCGACAAGCTCTCCACCCTGGCTCCAGAAGAGACCCCAGAGGTTGTTCACGGAACCCTCACCTCTTCCACCGAGGAAAAGGAATCCCTGAAGACCCTGAGCTGCCATTTCCTTACCAACCTCGATGACCTCGTCAGCTGTGTATGGAGGAGTATCGATGAGATCCTTTCTGTAGAAGAGAGCTCTTGTATCTGTTGTGTACCATATAGCTCTCATCTCATCACCGACCATCACCTGTTCCTTGACATACGGGAAGTAATCGTTGATGTCGATTCCCTTCTCTGCTGCGACATCGGAGACATCTCTTGCATACTCAAGGAAGAGAGGCATCATGAATGAGTCGACTGCACAGAGGTCAGGAGCACCGCCCTCAACGACTGACAGTCTGAGCTTTGTCATGTTGTCGTTGATGTTCGATGTCGTTCCGACAATGTTGATCTTCACATTCGGATGAGCCTTTACCCACTTCTCAAGCTTCATGCTGAGGTCATCGACTCTCGCCTGAATAGGAGATGTGAGGGACTGTGACGGGTTCGGCTGCCATGAAAGCTCGATCTCAGCGTTCTCATAACCTACGAACTGAGGAGTAAGGATGAACTCTCCACCTGGTTCCTTATAAACCACGGACATGTCAACTTCGCCGGTTTCCGTTGTGGCGGCTTTCTTGTCAGAAGAGCCACCTGCGAAAAGGCTTAAAGACAGACAAAAGACCAATGCAAGCAGAAATGCTTTCTTCATTGTTTCCTCCTTTTGATCTAAAAAAACGAATATTTTAACCCTTTTATGGGTATTATAATCAGCCATGAATTTCCGGAAATCAACGTTTTAAAGAGCAGAATCTTTCATTTTTTGCGCTTTCTGAACCTCAATAAGATAAGGACCAGAAAGCCGAAATGAATCATTCCCTGATGATTTCCGGACATTATCCGGCAGAGCCAGTCATCCTTTTCCTGCCGGACATCCCGAAACCAAATCCACGGTACGCTCCCAGCTGAAGCGTACTGACTGTCACCTGACCATACAGGGCCGTTTTGGATCGAAGGTCCAGCCCGGGATCAGATACTGCATGCCGATGGCATCATTTCTGGCACCGAGACAGTTCTCCTTATAGAGCTCATGTGCCTTCAGGACCTGCTCCCTGTCGACCTCTATTCCAAGACCTGGCTTCTTCGGGATCGAGATGTATCCGTCCTCTATCTTCAGAGGCTCCTTCGTGAGTCTCTCGATTCCTTCCTGCCAGATCCAGTGCGTATCGATCGCCGTCGGATTTCCCGGAGCCGCCGCACCGACATGTGAGAACATCGCCAGTGATATATCGAAATGGTTGTTGGAGTGTGAGCCCCATGTGAGTCCCAGATCATTGCAGAGCTGGGCGACTCTCGTGCTGCCGCGCATTGTCCAGAAATGAGGATCAGCAAGCGGGATATCGACACTGTTGAGAGCGATCGAATGAGTCATCTGCCTCCAGTCCGTAGCGATCATGTTGGTTGCCGTAGGAAGTCCTGTTGCCCTGCGGAACTCAGCCATTATCTCACGACCGCTGAAGCCGGCTTCTGCTCCACATGGATCCTCGCAGTATGTCAGGATTCCATGCATGTCCTTGCAGAGGGAGATCGCTTCCTTGAGAGACCATCCACCATTCGGATCGAGTGTGATGCGTGCATCAGGGAAGGCCTTCTTCAGGGCCTTGATCGCCTTGATCTCCTCCTTGCCCTCGAACACTCCTCCCTTGAGCTTGAAATCCCTGAAGCCGTAAAGAGCCTGGCTTGCACGGGCAAGTTCGACAACCGCATCCGGAGTCATATGCTCCTCGCTTCTTATGCGGTACCACTCAACAGGGTTGTCAGGATCACTGTAATAAGGAAGATCTGTCTTCTTGCGGTCAGCGACATAGAAGAGATAGCCAAGAACCTTGACCTTGTCCCTTACCTGTCCGTCTCCGAGAAGCTGGCATACAGGAACTTCAAGGTATTTACCGAGAAGATCGAGAAGCGGTGCCTCGACAGCTGTGATCACATGTATACCTGTCCTGAGATCAAATGTCTGGAGTCCGCGGACATCGTTCTCATCATTTCCAAGAGCTTCCTTGACCTTGAGCAGTGTCTGGTTGTACTCACTGATCTTCGATCCGAGAACAACAGGCTTCACCTTCTCAAGTGCCTTTGTGATCTTCTCTCCACCCGGAACCTCTCCTACACCGGTTGCTCCTGAGCTGTCGGTCAGGATCACGATATTCCTGGTGAAATACGGGCCATGAGCGCCGGAAAGATTGAGCAGCATACAATCGCGGCCGGCAACCGGATAGATCTCCATTTCAGTGATATACGGAATCATCAGTAGTCTCTCCTTTTTTATGATTCAAATGCTAAATTGCAAAATATGACCAGTCAATCTGACGACATATGGGATAAAGACAAAAATCTGATCCTCTATCAGACCGCGATATAGCCGAGCATTCCGCTGATACGGCTTGCGGTCTCCTTCAGTTTCGGAATCGTCGCCTCTATCTCATCCGCGCTCATGCTTGATTCAAGAGCACTTGTCGAGATCGCTCCGGCTATCCTGCCATCCTCCCCCATGACAGGAACCGCAGAGCAGTTGTCATTCGGTATGTATTCGTTCCTGTCCCTGCCGACTCTCTCGGCCCTGACCTTCGCAATCTCCTCAAGGAATGCAGCAGGATCCGTGATCGTCTCAGGAGTGAACGCTTTAAGTCCTTCAGTACGTTCTATCATCTCAAGGATCTCATCATCGGAAAGATCCGACACGAGAACCTTGCCGACACCCGTGCAGTGGAAGGGAACAAGCTTTCCCGGTGTGAAATATGTACGCGGAATCTGGTTCGCCTCAATACGGTCTATCATCAGGATCTCGTCTCCGTTCCTGAGAGCGAGATTGACGTTGGCTTTCGGCACCTGACTCCAGAGAAGCTCGAGGCATGGCATCGCATACTTCCTGATCTCAAGCGCCTGAAGGGCCTTCCTTGAGAGTCTCAGGACCTTGAGAGACAGGGAATAGAGTCCTGTCCGGGGATCTTTCTGCACATATCCGGTGTCCTCAAGACTTCTGAGAAGTCTGAACGCCATGTTGCTGTTGCATTCAAGATCTCCTGCCACATCCTGTATCGACACAGGACCGGGCTGGGTGCCTATGAAGTCCAGGATCCTGAAGCTTCTGCTGACTGCATTGATGCTGTACCTGTCGTCCGCCATGATCTCTCCATCAGGTTATCGGAGCAGGATTGTCTATCACGAGATCATTATAGAGTCCCAGAGATTCCGCCCTGCTCTGTTTTCCGCTTGCGACATCGAGAATCATGTTGTAGAGCTCAAGGCCCACATCATCGATGGACTTCTCTCCCGTGACTATGCCGCCTGCATCGATATCGAAAAGATCAGGCCACATGTCATAGAGCTCTGTATGTGTGGAAATCTTCATGACAGGTATCTCTGAAAGGGAGTACGGTGTTCCGCGTCCCGTGCTGAATATCTGCAGTGTGATTCCAGATGCGAGCTGTGTCGGTCCGCATACGATATCGCTGGCGGGTGTCGCCGCGAAGATCAGGCCATGCTTTGTAGGAAGCTCTCCTGGTCCTATGACCTCCACGATCGGAGACTTTCCGCTCTTGGCAATGGAGCCCATGGCCTTCTCGACTATGTTGCTGAGACCACCGGCCTTGTTGCCTGGAGTCGGGTTCGCACTTCTGTCAGCGCCGCCCTTTGCGAGGTACTCATCGTACCAGCCGATCTCCTTCCTGAGCTTCTCCACAACCTCCTCGGAGGAACATCTCTCAGCAAGGAAGTGCACTCCGTCCCTGACCTCGGTGACCTCGGAGAACATGACAGTCGCCCCGTTTGCGGCGAGCATGTCGAAAGCTCTTCCAATCGACGGATTGGAGCTTATGCCGCTGAACGCGTCGGAGCCGCCGCACTGAGTGCCGACAATGAGCTTCGAGAGGGGAAGCTCAGTACGCTTCCTCTCATTCAGACGCTGTAGCTTTCTCTCTGCCATGCGGCAGATCTGAGCGACCATGTCTGAGAAACCATGGCACTTCTGGAGCACGAGCACATTGTCATCATTGATCTCCTCCGGAGAGAGAACACGGTCAAAGGTCAGCTTCTCACAGCCGAGACCCACAACCATCAGCTCTCCTCCGAAATTGGGATGATGGATAAGATTCGAAATGCTCCTGATCGGGATGTATGCATCGGTGGCGTTGATGGCCACTCCGCATCCATAAGGATGGATCAGAGCCGACACACCATCCACATTGGGATACTTTGGAAGTATCTCCTTCTTTATCTTCTCCGCCGCTATCCTCAGCACACCTGCAGTGCACTGGACAGTCGTAGCGATACCGAGGATGTTCCTCGTACCTGCATAACGTCCTTCACCGTTGTCATAACCGAGGAAGGTCTTCCTTGCAGGCGGGTTCTGATAGACAACACCCTTACCGCCCGGGCGGAGAGAGGAAAGCGGAGGGGACATGGGGAGATCGATCATCTTCTCATTGATCCACTCACCCTTCAGGACATCCCTGTTCACGGTTCCGAGCTCGACTCCGTAGCGTATCACCTTCTCGCCCTTCTTCATATCAGCAAGAGCGACCTTGTGCCCCTGCGGAACATCTGACAGGACAGTCAGATCAAAACCTTCGACCCTGCTGCCCTTCTCTATAGCCGATACTGCAATCGCGACATTGTCCTCGGATGATATCCTGATGAGCCTCATTCCATTCCCCTCTTTCCAAGACTGTTTATTTCTTGATAGAAACTTCGCTTATCTTCTCGTAGTACCTGGCAAGGGCACTGTGATCCTCTTTCTCATAGCCATATGCCTTGAGAGACTGCATCATCTCCATGACCTCTCCTGTAAGAGGAACAGGAACGTTGACGGCATGTGCGGCATTGAGGGCATTCGTGAGATCCTTGATATGGAGCTCGATCCTGAATCCCGGCTTGTAGTTTCCGTCGATCATCATAGGAGCCTTCGCATCCATTACGGTTGAACCTGCAAGTCCTCCCCTGATCGCCTGATAGACAAGCTCCGGATCAGCGCCGACCTTCTTGCTGAAAGTAAGGGCCTCAGCCACTGCTGCGATGTTGCACGCGACGACGATCTGGTTAGCGAGCTTTGCGATGTTTCCGGCTCCGAGCTCTCCGACATATGTCACTGAACCGGCCATTGCCTTGAGAAGCGGGAGATACTTGTCGAATGTCTCTTTCTTACCGCCGACCATGACAGAAAGTGTTCCGTCTATAGCCTTTGGCTCTCCACCTGATACAGGAGCATCGAGCATGTCACAGCCCTTGGCCTTGAGTTCCTCGCCGATCTTCTTGCTCTCAACCGGATCGATTGAGGACATATCGATGAGAGTGAATCCAGCCTTCGCAGTCTCGATGAGTCCGCCTTTGCCGAGTACAGCGTTCCTGACCTGAGGGCTGTTCTGGACCATTGTGATGGCCTGATCACACTCAGAAGCGACAGCAGCTCCATTCTCAGCAGCCTTTGCTCCAAAGGAAACGAGATCAGCGACCGCATCCTTGTTGAGATCACAGACAACGAGCTCGTGGCCGGCCTTGATGAGATTCTTTGCCATCGGGCGACCCATGATGCCTAATCCGATAAATCCGATTTTCATATCAGTATTCCTCCTGCAAG
>CALXON010000027.1 GCA_944389985.1 uncultured Spirochaetaceae bacterium
TGATCGACAAGGTCATGAGGAAGGTCGCGCTGAAGATACTTGAGAATGAGGATCAGAAGCTTCCTGTATACATAAGGGGCAATGGTATCGAGAGCTATCTCGGAAAGCCTGTCTTCCCTTCCGATGATATCGTCAGCGCTGACAAGCCGGGTACGGCCATCGGACTTGCATGGACGAGCATGGGAGGAGATGTGCTTCTCATCGAGGCGGAGGCCCTGCCGATGAAGGGAGATCTGAAGGTCACAGGCCAGCTCGGCTCAGTGATGCAGGAATCTGTCTCGATAGCATGGTCTTCGCTGAAGAAAGAAGCATATCTCAGAGGACTTGATCTGGAGTTCTTCGATGAGGAGACAGTGCATCTGCACATTCCTGAGGGAGCAGTTCCCAAGGACGGTCCGTCTGCCGGCATCACGCTCTTCACAGCTCTCTGGTCGATGTTCCGTTCCGAGACCGTCAAGCCTGGACTTGCGATGACGGGAGAGCTCACGCTCACCGGCCGTGTCATGCCCATAGGCGGACTGAAGGAGAAGATCCTTGCGGCAAGACGCAACAGGATCACGGAGATAATCATTCCGGAAAGGAACAAGGTCGATCTCGGCAAGCTTGATGCGGAGGTCAAGGGAGATGTGGTCTTCCATACAGTCTCCGACATCTCAGAGGTTATCGACATAGCCTTCCCTGACGAGAGCAGCAAGAGACTCGACAAGTCCATTCTCGATGCGATGAGAGCCGAGAAGAGACGGAAGGAAATGGAAGAGCATGAGAAGGCTCTGAAAAAGCAGTCAGAATTCTATGACAAGGTGATGAGATGGCAATAGAACTGCTCTCCCCTGCGGGAAATGCGGAAAAACTTGAGACGGCATTCGCATATGGCGCGGATGCCGCATACATGGGACTAACTGAATTCTCGCTGAGAAAGAACGCGGGAAACTTCTCCGATTCAGAACTTGAGAAAGTACGCGCGCTGAAAGAGAAGACCGGAAAGAGAATTTACTGTACGATGAACATTCTCTTTCATGAGGATCAGATCAGGAAGCTCCAGACAATGAAGGATGAGATAGCCAGATGGCCATTCGACGCCTTCATCGTCTCTGATATAGGCACGGTGCCGTTCCTGAGAAAGAACTTTCCTGAAAAGGAGCTGCACCTCTCGACACAGGCATCATGCATAAACAGCGAGAGTGCCAGGATGTACCATGATATGGGTTTCTCCCGTGTGATACTCGGAAGGGAGGCCTCCCTTGATGACATAAAGAGGATCAGGGACAGCGTTCCAGAGCTTGAGCTCGAAGCCTTTGTCCACGGAGCTATGTGCATGGCATATTCAGGGCGTTGTCTTCTATCCGCACATCTTGCAGGAAGAAGTGGCAATCAGGGGGACTGTTCACATACCTGCAGATGGAACTACAAGCTCCATTACGCGCTTGAGGAGGAGGAACGCCCCGGCATCTACTACCCGATCGAGGAAGAGGACGGATACACGACAATACTCTCGTCCAAGGATCTCTGCATGATAGATCATGTCAGGGAACTCGAGGATGCAGGACTGTCATCACTCAAGATCGAAGGCAGGATGAAGTCCGTATACTACGTCGCCGTGGTCACAAGAGCGTACAGGAAGGCAATAGACAATGATCCTGATCTCGACAAGTACAAGCGTGACCTCTTTGATGTATCCCACAGGGAGTACACGACAGGATTCTTCTTCTCAGGAAACGCCATCGACACCGCATCCGATGTCTCAAGGCCGACAAGCTATGGCTATGAGAGGAACTACCTCTTTCTGGGAAGCGTGAGGAAGGAAATAAGTGAGGGTGTCTATGAGCTCGATATAAGGAACCAGATAAGAAAAGGCGAGAGACTTGAGTTCATCGGCCCCGATGTTCCCCTGCTCTCAGACGAAGCATTCACGCTCCTTGACGGAGAGATGAACGAGACAGGGCAGCTTGATCATGGAAAGCCTGGATACATAAGGACAACACTTCCTCTGAAAGAGGGATACATAATGAGAAAGCTCTCAACTGACAGCCCGATAATAAAATGAATGAGTGATTGGAAAAGGCCATCAGCGAAGACAGCTGATGGTTTTCCTTTTGTCAATTCATGGACTTTCCGCAGCGCTTCATCTCATCTTCAAAGAGCTGGAGCATCTTGTCGATTGATTTATCAAGTGAGTAGTTGAGTGCGGACTTTGCGTATTCGTACTCCATCTTCTTCCTCTCATCCTCATGCTCGATCCACCAGTCTATCTTCGCCGCAAGATCGGTGCTGTCACCTGCCTTGAACTTCGATCTCTCATCGAGAGCGAACTGCGAGGCCGCGGAACGGGAGCTGTCGGAGATGACAGGAACAAGACCTGAGGCGAACGCCTCCATGCAGCTCATCGCCTCTATGTCGATATCAGAGGCATGGACATAGAGATCGGTCTCACCGAGAAGCTGTATCAGATCCTCAGTTGAGAGGAACTCCATCATTATCGGATTGGGAAGTGTTGCTCCCGCTTTCGCATACTCATCATGAACAGGTCCCTGACCTGCAAGATAGAGCTGGATCCTGTCAGCGTATCTGGACTTCCGCACTGCCTCGATAAGCAGATCCTGCCTCTTCTCATGAGAGAGTCTTCCACTCATCACAATGACGAACTTGTCACGGAACGCCTCCCTCTTCGGGCATTTATGATAGACAAACGCTGAGGAGATTCCGTTTGAGATTATCCTTGTCTCAGCCTTGTATCCATGAGACTTGAGCATATCTGAGATCATTCTGCTCGGACAGTGTATGTAGTGGAAATACTTGTAGACATAGCGCTTTGCGAACCAGTATGTGAAATTGATGAGCGGCATGAAGTTTCCCAGTCCCACAGAGAACCAGATGTTCTCAGGCTGGATGTGGAATGCGCCAGTACAGGGAACTCCGTCACGGACTGCGATCTTAGCTGCAAGTTTTCCGAGAGGGAAAGGCATCATGACATG
>CALXON010000028.1 GCA_944389985.1 uncultured Spirochaetaceae bacterium
ATTAAGTAACAGAGAGCTTTCTGAGATACCTAAGTTCGTCAGGAAAAAGATGAAAGAGAAAGCAGAACTGAACAGCATCAAGACGGGATGGGCATGGAGAAAAGAGGATATTCCTCCTTCAGTGGAAGAGCCTCTGTCTACTTTTGAATTAAGATGTCCTTAGCTGAAAAAAGAAAGCGATGCTAATCTTCTGGTGACGGCCGGAAGAAGCTGAAGCAAGCCAAGGTTTTTAGTGATGGAGTACAGAATATCTGCATCTACCTCTTTTTTGAAAATAGACAGCTTCAGTTCATCGATTACTTATTCAGAGGGACTGGTCAGCGCTTATGCGCAGGCCAGAGCCCAATAATAAAATTGAAGGGGCATTGCCCACTTCCACGATGAATGGATCGTTTCTTTCTTGGCTGAATACAATCTAAGGAGGCATATCCATGGAAGGAGTGCCAAAGGACATCGGGAGGTTCAGTCGCATCATAGGATTGGATCTTGCAAAGAAGACGTTCAAAGGATGCATCCTCACAAAAGAGAAAAACTTCGAGGACAGGAAGGTAATTACAGGAGAGATGGATCCAGATGGAAGGATGCATTTCATCACTGAAATGGTGAAGGCCGGAGACCTTGTTGCAATGGAAGGAGGGACATCATCTTTCAACTTTGCAAGAGAGCTTATGGAATATTTGCCAGCTACGGTTGCCGTCCTGAATCCAGGGAAGCTGCATAAGGCCTTTGAAGCCCAGATCAAAACAGACAGACTTGATGCGGTGAGAATTGCCCATTATGTAAGGGACACCAAGAAATCATCATGGTGCACAGTAGAAGTGCCCTCACAGGAGGAATCGGAGCTGAGAGCGATAATCAATTCATACAACCTTGCCAAGAAGGACAGAACGATGAACATCAACAAGCTCCATGCCACTTTCAACCAGAATGGCATACCATTGCTGAAGAAATCCGATCTGCAGAACAATTCGGACAGAATAGAGAACATAGCAAGATACCTGAAAGGCATGGCTATTGATGATGCCTGCATGGTTGAGGCAAGGATTACGCTCATAGAATCACAGATCGAGGAATATATGAAAATGATGCGCAGGGCACTTATGAAGCATCCTGAGATCTCGCTTGTCTGGCTGTCGATTCCGGGGATAAGGACCATCACCGCAGCCTCCCTTCTGGCATATATAGGAGATGGGAGCCGCTTCTACTCCGCCTCACAGCTCAGGAACTATGTCGGCCTTGTGCCTATGGTACAGCAGTCCGGCGACTATAATTTCCAGGGCAATGTCTCGTGGAGAGGATGCAAGCCTGTCAGGAAGAATATAGTCCAGGGAGCATGGAGCATCGAATCGCTCAAGGCCAGCTGTCCTCTCAAGGATGAATGGGATGCCCTTGCTGCAAGGCATAAGCGGAAATCCACGATTGCCGTGCATGTAGCGAACAAGATGCTTTCCATAGGATGGGTGCTTCTGAGGAAGAAGGAGCTCTATAACGGATTCGGAGACTACAGCAGGCTGGAGAGGAAGCTCAGGGAAGAGAAAATGAGTGCTATCGATGCCAGCATGTTTCCAGAACTGAACTGATAGCACCACCTGAATACTTAGCAGATTCAGGATAGCTCTCATCAGTCCGTTGAACAACCCTCATTTCATGCAGGGGCGTCTCCTCATGACCTGCCGTTGACATTATCATGGGCATCCTGCCATTCCTGCATGGATAGAATAGCCAATCCTTGAATCAGTTTCATCGATGACGAATTCTGTGATTGACAGCTTCGGACAAATAAAAAAACTACTGAGTGAAAAACATTGCTTATGTAAACTTCTAAAAATGCAAGATGAAAATAAATATTTTTCTGTCTACTTTTGTTGACAAGTACAAGGGTATTGCCAGAATGTCCAGAGGACTCTCGACGCTGCTGCGCAATCTGGCGAAGGGAAGCAGTGACAGGATTCCACTCCGTGAGGAGCTGTCGCTTCTCAGGGATTATGATGACATACAGCAGGTACGGTATATGGGGATGTATGAGATATAGTATGACGTTCAGGAGGATCTGATGGACATTCTCATACAGAAATTCACGCTCCAGCCCCTTGTCGAGAATGCCATATTCCACGGGATAGAGCCGACAGGACGTTATGGGACAATAAGGATAGAGGCCGCTGTCTCAGGTGATGATCTTCTTGTCTCAGTGACAGATGACGGTACCGGCATGACTGAGGAGGAGATAGCCCACATATTCGATGACAGGAAGCATTCCAAGACCGATATGACAGGTGTCGGCATCAGGAACATAGATGACAGGATAAAGCTTGTATACGGTGACGGATATGGGCTCTCGTTCGAATCCAGGAAGAATGAGTACACGAAGGTCACCGCGAGGATAAAGGCGGAAAGATGATGAAGTACAGAGCGCTGGTTGTTGACGATGAGCCGATCATCCTTTCCGGTATCAGTCATCTGATGGACTGGGCTGAAGTTGACTCGGAGATCATAGGAACGGCGGGAAACGGAGCTGAGGCGTACAGCATCATCGAAAGGGAGCATCCCGATATCGTGATAACCGATATAAGGATGCCTGTCATGGACGGGCTCGCGCTTGCGGGTAAGTGCAGTGAGGAGTATCCGGACATCG
>CALXON010000029.1 GCA_944389985.1 uncultured Spirochaetaceae bacterium
TAGATATCTCCAGTGATCGTGACTCCGAACTTATCCTCCAGATGCCGGTAGTAGTCCCCTGCTTTCATGCTGCCTTCCATGAGCGCATGTTCAAGAGCAGAGTAATCGGACTGAAGATCACACTCCGGTATGGAGAGAATGCGGGACATACCGTCCAGCACCGCGATGTCACTGAGGAAAACGTTTCCCATGTCAAAGATGAAGAGATGCATGGAGACATGATAGCACATTTCATGAAAACCGGCCGGTTTTCTTTCACTCTGTCCTTATGATGAAAGAAATTATGCCCTTATGCTGAAAAATATCGAGATTGGAGACCGTCCAGCCTTTTCCTCAAGTGGAGAAGATGATATCCTGCAGCAAACCGGAGGAAAATATGAAAAAACTTGCCATATCACTTCTTGTAGCGGTTCTTATTGTTCCATCACTTCTGGCCAGCGGGCAGAAGGAATCAGGAGAGGATCTCTCACTCCAGAAGATCCTGGACAAGGGAACATTCGTTCTCGGACTCGATGATTCATTCCCGCCGATGGGCTTCCGTGATGAGAACGGGGAGATAGTCGGATTTGACATAGATACAGCCCGCGAGGTTGCATCCCGCCTTGGTGTGGAGCTCGTTCCGCAGCCGATTGACTGGAATGCGAAGGAGCAGGAGCTCGCGACGGGCAACATCGACTGCATCTGGAACGGTTTCACGGTGACTCCGGAGAGAGAGAAGGTCATGTCTTTCTCAGAGCCGTATGTGAAGAACGCACAGGTTGTGGTGGTACGCTCCAATTCTCCGGTACAGACACTTGCGGACCTCAAGGACGGATCGGTAGGTGTACAGGCCGGCTCATCCGCACAGATCGCCATTGATGATACAGAGGGTTTCAGGGAAAGCCTGAAGGAGGTCGTGGAATTCAAGGAGAACCTCACGGCTCTCATGGATCTTGAGATCGGAGGCGTCGATGCAGTGGTCATGGATCTTCTTGTCGCCAATGACAACATCAACAGGTCCGGCAAGGACTTCAGGATCCTTGATGAGACACTGACTGAAGAGGAGTACGCGATCGGATTCAGGAAGAACGATCTTGCCCTCCGCGATGCAGTCAATGCAGAGCTTGAGGCTATGGCCGCTGACGGAACACTTGCAAAGATCGCAGTCAAGTGGTTCGGTGCTGACATCACGACCGTAGGAAAGTAATAAATGACAGGGCTCCTCATGCAGATGCTGGAGGGAACGGTCACTTCCCTTCAGATATTCTTCCTGACGCTCATCTTCTCCCTCCCGCTTGGCTTTGTAGTGGCGAAGGGAAGGATGACCGGCATCAGGATCATCAGATGGATAACAGACCTCTATATTCAGATCATGAGGGGCACTCCTCTTATCCTTCAGCTCATATTCGTATACTTCGCGCCGTACTATCTCTTCGGCGCGTCGTATGACAGATTCACGGCATGCATCATCGCATTCGTGATCAATTACAGCGCATATTTCGCTGAGATATACCGTTCAGGGCTCCAGTCCATCGACAAGGGACAGTACGAGGCTGCGAAGGTGCTCGGTTTCACCAGAAGCTACACCTTCTTCCACATCATACTTCCGCAGGTGATAAAGAAGATCCTTCCCGCTCTCGGAAACGAGGTCATCACACTTGTCAAGGATACGGCACTTGCCCAGACGATCGGAGTCTCAGAGCTCTTCAGGGTCGCCCAGACAGCATCCTCCAGAGTATTCTCCACAGTCCCAATCTTCATAGCAGGTGTCTTCTACTTCGTGATGAACTACATCGTATCAAGACTCTTCACTGCAGGAGAGAAGAAACTCGGTTACTACAGGTGATGCCATGAAGGAAATGATCAGACTTGAGAATCTTTCAAAGTCCTTTTCGGGCATTGAGGTCATAAAGAACATATCATTCACTCTCACCGAGGGTGAGGTACTTTCCATAATAGGTCCCTCAGGATCCGGTAAATCCACGATGCTCAGGATCATCACACAGCTCGAGAGGGCAGATAACGGAACGCTGACTGTGGATGGTCTTACGATGTTCAGGTCGGTTGACGGGAAGGCTGTATACTCCAAACCGGATGAACTGAGAGCGATAGGCCTGAAGATGGGTCTTGTCTTCCAGTCATTCAACCTCTTCCCCCATCTCTCCGTTCTCAGGAACATCACGGAAGCACAGAGGGCTGTGCTGAAAAGAGACAAGGCCGAGGCTGAAGAGAAAGCGATGTCGCTCCTGAAGAAGATGGGAATTGAGGACAAGGCCGGGCAGTATCCGTTCCAGCTCTCCGGAGGTCAGCAGCAGAGGGTATCGATAGCGAGGGCTCTTGCGCTGGACCCTGAGGTACTGCTCTTTGATGAGCCCACATCGGCACTGGATCCGGAGCTGACGAGGGAGATACTCAAGGTCATAAGGGAGCTTGCCGAGGAGAAGATGACAATGGCTGTCGTCACCCATGAGATGCACTTCGCCAGAGCGATCTCCGACTACGCGATCTTCATGGACAACGGAGTGATAGCGGAAGAAGGCGCTCCCGACGAGCTCTTCGGGAATCCAAAGGAAGAGAGGACCAGAAAGTTCATCGCATCCTTCGAGGAGTGATCAGAGAACCTCCCCTGCCCTGACTCCTGTGAACTTTCCGCCATCAACAGCTATCTGACCGTTGACGATGACATCATCGAAACCAGTGTTACTATCGCCGTCAGCAGCTATCGCATCAGGCCGTGCTATCACGATATCGGCCTTATATCCCTCACGGATATACCCGCGGCTGGTAAATCCCATCCTGTCGGCATTCTCACCTGTAAGTCTCCTCACACCCTCCTCAAACGGCATGACCTTCATGTCACGGACATAGTGAGCAAGGAACTCCACGGTAGCGTGCAGCGACCTCGGATGCGGAACAGGAGATGAGTAGAGGCTGTCCGAACCGAAGCTCATCAGCGGATGCCTCATGATTCTCAGAAGATTCTCCTCGCTCTCCGTTATATCGCTCATCACGGCTAGTCCTGTCTCCTCAGAGAGAATGTCGAAAAGAGCATCCAGAGGATCGCTTTCCCGTACCCTTCCTATCTCAGAGAGTGTCATTCCTGCATACTCCGGATGGCTTTCAAGATAGAGTGCCGAGATATCATCAGGGCCGGCCATCGCATAGATGCTGTCCCATCCTTCCGGGTTCATCATCTCCTTCCTAATCTCATCACGTTCATTCTCGAGAGAGAGTGCAAGACGCTGCTCAAGACGTGAAAGCGCGAGTATGTGCGGAGGAAGAAGGGAGAAGAGGCTTGTCGAACCGAATGTATATGGATACTGGTCGAACTTCACATCCGTGCCGCCATTCCTGCAGTTCTCGATCATCTCAAGAAGCTGCGGGACCTTGTCCTGATTCTTCCTTCCGATCGCCTTCAGGTGGGATATCTCCGTCCTGACACCAGTCTCGGATGCAAGAGAGAGCACCTCCTCAAGGGATCCGATGACATCATCTCCCTCACATCTGTGATGGACTGAGAAGATCCTGCCATGCTCCTGCACAGTCTCCAGAAGACGTTTCAGCTCCTTCCTTGAGGCAAAGAGACATGGAGCATAGTAAAGACCTGATGAGAAACCCCAGGCACCCTCTTCAAGAATGGATGAGAGTATTGAGCACATCCTCTCTATATCCTCATCAGAGGCTTCCTCCGAGGCCCTCTCCCCCATAACGGCAAGACGCAGGGCTGTATGAGAGACAAGGAAAGCCTCGTTTATACCCGTTCCTCCCTTCATGAGCTCGCTGCGGTAACCGGCATAGTCCTTCCATGACCAGCTGCCATATGATCCGAGGACATCCTCAACGGTTCCGGGAAGCTCACTGGAGAAGGGAAAGACTCCTATTCCGCAGTTTCCTGAGACATCCGTAGTGATTCCCTGAGAGAGACGCACCTTCATGTCACGGTCACGGAGCGCCAGAAGATCGGTATGTGTGTGGATATCAATAAAGCCGGGGAGAACTGCACGGCCCGATGCGTCAATCATCCGCTTGGCTCTTGTGATACCTGTCTTTC
>CALXON010000030.1 GCA_944389985.1 uncultured Spirochaetaceae bacterium
TTACCATCTCACCGAGGTTGTCGATATCAGCAGGGAACTCTCCATTCTCTACCCAGTTTCCGATCACGTTGCAGAGTATGCGTCTGAAATACTCGTGGCGTGAGTAGGAGAGGAAGGATCTTGAATCGGTGAGCATACCGATGAATGCTGGAAGCACGCCAACATTTGCAAGAACCTTGATCTGCTCCTCCATTCCGTCTTTGTGATCGCAGAACCACCATGCGGAGCCAAGCTGCATCTTTCCCTTGATTCCACCGCCCTGATAGCATCCCATAAGAGTTGCGAGCGTGTAGTAATCCTTAGGATTGAGGGTATAGAAGATTGTCTTAGGTACTTCATCTGTCTCAGAGAGAGCACCGAAGAACATTGAGATGCCTTCTGCCAGCTCCTTGTCATGCGATGCATCGTAGCCTGTATCCGGTCCGAGAAGACGGAACATCGTCTTGTTGTTGTCCCTGATTGAGGCAAAGTGGCACTGGAATGCGACATTGTTCTTGTTGTATGCGCGGGCAAGAGCCGAAAGGACGAATGTCCTGTATGCATCTGCCTCTTCTGCTGTCACAGCGCTTCCATCCATCCTCTTCTGGAATACAGCATTGACCTTCGATGCTTCCCAGAATGTGTGCGGGCATGTGACAAGTGCGTGGTCGGATGCTCTGCAGCCCATCTCTACGAAGAACTCAAGTCTCTTCTCAAGAGCCTTGATGACATCCTCTGCGCTCTTGATCTCAATGCCGGCAGCTGCGCTGAGTTTTGCGATATACTCTGCGAAGTCAGGCTTCTCGATGTTCAGAGCCTTGTCCGGGCGATAGGAAGGAATAACCTTTGCTGGGCACTTTCCATCTGCCCTGATGATCTTGTGGTATTTGAGGTCATCAGCTGGATCATCCGTTGTTCCTACTGCGTATACCTTGAATTTCTTCATGATACCGAAGACGGAGAGCTCAGGATTGGACTTGAACTGCTCGTTAGCCTCGTCATAGATCTTCTTTGCATTCTTCCTGCAGAGGATATCGTTGATGCCGAAATATCTCTGGAGCTCAAGATGTGTCCAGTGATACAGCGGATTGCCGATGAGATTCTCCATCGTCTCTGCCCATGCGAGGAACTTGTCATATGGATCCGCATCGCCAGTGATGAGCTTCTCATCAAAGCCGCATGCTCTCATCATTCTCCACTTATAGTGGTCGCCGCCGAGCCAAGCATCAGTGATGGTTGTGAACCTCTTATCTGATGCAATCTGCTCCGGGATGAGATGGCAATGATAATCGAATATCTGAGCATCTGCAGCATATTCATGATACAGAGTCTTCGCTGTTCCGGTTTCCAGAAGGAAATCCTTATCCATAAATGGTTTCATAGTACAACACCATCCTTGAATATCGAGATCTCGGAATAGCCGTTGATCTCGTTCTTCGTATGCTCTTCCCCATCAGCGACACTGATGATGAACTTGATAAGATCGTCCGTTACCTTTCCCGGATCTTCTGTAAGCATCGGAGATGCATCGAAGTCGATCCAGTCCTTCTTGTGAAGCGCCAGATTGTGGTTTGTGGCAATCTTAACCGTTGGTACAGGAGCGCCAAGCGGAGTTCCGCGTCCCGTTGTGAAGAGAATCATGTGGGCACCTGCAGCTGTCATGTCTGTTGTGGACACGATATCATTGCCGGGACCGGAGAGCAGAGTGAGTCCTGGTTCAGAGACTCTGTCTCCATAGCCAAGGACCGATGTTACAGGAGCTCTTCCTCCCTTCTGCACGCATCCAAGGCTCTTGTCCTCCAGCGTAGATATTCCGCCAGCTTTGTTGCCTGGTGAAGGATTCTCATACACAACCTGCCCATGTGCGGTGAAGTAGTGCTTGAAATCCTGGACCATCTTCACTGTCTTATTGAAGATCTCCTCTGTCACAGCCCTGTTCATGAGCATCTGCTCAGCTCCGAACATCTCCGGAACCTCTGTAAGGATGCCTGTTCCGCCCATTGCCGTGAGGGCATTGCAGAAATGACCTACGAGAGGATTTGCCGTAATGCCGGAAAGACCATCCGAGCCGCCGCACTTGAATCCAACGACAAGCTTGGACATCGGAACCGATTCCCTTCTGTCTGCCTTCATCGTCTCTGCGATCTCGCTCATGAGCTTCTTCGCATCGGCAATCTCATCCTCGGACTCCTGGGCTACAAGGAATTTCACCCTTGAGCTATCAACAGGTCCAAGAAGCTCCTTGAAGGAATCCATCGTGTTGTTCTCGCATCCAAGGCCGAGCACAAGCACGCCACCGGCATTTGGATGATGTACGAGATCTGCGAGAATCTTCCTTGTGTTCTCGTGGTCTCCACCCATCTGCGAACAGCCGAATGGATGGATCCATGCATGGACACCATCCTCGATTCCAAGCGTTTCATTTCCCCATGCTTCAAGCTTCTCAGCTATGCGGTTGACGCAGCCAACGGTAGGAACAATCCAGAGAGCATTGCGGATGCCTATCTTCCCGTTCTGCCTCTTGTATGCCTTGATCATAGGCACATGATCCTTCCATCTTGCCCTGTCTACCTCGGCTTCTCTCATGGCCTCTTCAGCCTGGGCTCTGTCATACGTATACTCAGCATCCTCAGAGAGCAGTGTGTGGATATTGAACGCATGGACATGCTGTCCCTTTTCTATATCCTCCTTGGCCGCTCCGATAGGGTAGCCGTACTTGATGATCTTCTCCTCCTTCTTTATATCCGAAAGGGCAACCTTGTGCCCTCTGGGGATATCAGAGAAGATCGTGAATGTATCTCCGTCGACAGTCACAACATCGCCTTTGAAGAGCGGCTCGAGAGCTACTGCAACATTATCGCGGGGATTGATCCTGATCAGTTTTCTTGCCATAAATCAGAGACTCCTGATGGTTTCTGTCATTCCCTTTGTCCAGATGGACTCGAGGTAGGAAGCTACCTTGTCCTCAAGACCTGCAACTGCAGTGAGATCCTCTCCCC
>CALXON010000031.1 GCA_944389985.1 uncultured Spirochaetaceae bacterium
GGAACGATGAATACGATATCGAGAACGACATTGAGTATCGATGAGAAGACGAGGAATATGAGGGGAAGCCTGCTGTCACCCAGAGCCCTGAGAATGTTTGACACGAGATTATAGAAGACAGTGGCTCCGGTTCCCGCGAGAACGACGAGCATGTAGACAGATGCGTCATGTGAGATCTCATCAGGAATCTTCATCATCACGACAATCTGAGGCACCATGAGGCAGGTGATCAGTGTGATCACAACGGAGAATGCCAGAGATATGTAGACAGATGCTGTCACAGATCTCTTCATCGCATCCTCATCACCCCGCCCTGCCCTCTGTCCGAGGATTATCGAGAAGCCCGATGTCATACCCTGTATGAAGCAGAGGATGAAGTAGATGAATACCGTTGTCGATCCTACAGCCGCGAGTGCGTTCTCTCCTATCGTCTGCCCTACTATCAGGGTATCGGCAAGGGTATAGAAGAGCTGGAAGAGATTACCGCCGATTACGGGAATGGCGAAACGAAGTATAACGCTTGCGGGTCTGCCCTTTGTCAGTTCTACGGCCATGAAAAACTCCGATGAAGTAATACTCCCATATAACGCCGCAGTTCAAGATTCTGAAAGCCAGTCAGATAAAAAAACCGGACAGATCGCTCTGCCCGGCAACTGATGTCATTTTCCTCAGGTCCTGATCTCTCTGTTGAACGGCTGTCCAAGTGCGGTCGGAGCCATCCTCTGATCTTTCGATGTGAACGAGAGGACGACGATGACAAGGACGTACGGCAGCATGACTGCAAGCTCGTACGGGAATGATATTCCCATGCTCTGGACAACTGTCTGGAATGTCTGGGCGAAGGTGAAAAGGAGTGCTCCTCCCATGACCTTCAGAGGATGCCAGTGTCCGAAGTAGACAAGCGCCACGGCGATGAATCCGCGTCCTGAGATGAGGGAATCAGAGAAGAGCTTCGCCTGTGCGATCGAGAGATACGCTCCTGCAAGGCCTGCAAGCGCACTGCCGAGCATCAGGGCCTCATAGCGTGTGCGGTTCACGTTGATTCCCATTGAGTCAGCAGCTCTCGGGTTTGTTCCTGCTGCCCTTACCCTCAGTCCCCACGGTGTCTTGAAGAGTATGTACATCGCGACAGGGATGAAAAGGTACGCAAGGTATGCCATCACGTTATGTGAGAAGAAGATATCTCCGATAAGAGGAATCTTTGAGAGAAGCGGGATATCTATGTCGGGAATACCCGGTATGGACTGTGTTCCTCCGACAAAATGTCTGAAGAGCGTTCCGGCAGCTCCCACTCCGAACATCTGGAGACCGATTCCCGCAATTCCCTGAGGTGCACGGAATGTGACCGTGATCACACCGAAGATCAGGCCGAGAAGAGCACCGACTGCGGCAGCTGCTGCAAAGCCAAGGAAGTTGTACCACTGCGATACAGGACCGCCACCGCCTGCTGCGAACGGGATGAGCATTCCTATGAACGCACCCATGGCCATCACACCCTCACATCCGAGGTTGAAGACTCCCGCTCTCTGGTTGAACATCTCTCCGATCGATGCAAGAAGGAGAGCCACGGAGAACGGTATGCACATTGAAAGCATATTCACAACTATATCCACCATCTCAGGCCTCCTTCTTCATTATGCGCTGATAGCGTCTCCACACCCTGTCCTGGAAGTATGTGTTGGAAAGTACCATCTGCGCTGTCACGATGACGATGATTATTATTCCCTGCATGACCTGGACGATGTTGGCAGGAACTCCTACTTTCGATGGAGCGAGAGTTGCGCCATAGATCATCAGTCCGAAGAAGAACGATGCGGGAATGATTCCTGCAGGATGAAGTCCTCCGAAAAGTGCTACGACGACACCTGAGAATCCATAGTTATTGGTGATTCCCTCGATCGCACGCCGGTGGACTCCTGCAAGCTCGACTCCTCCTGCAAGACCTGCGAACGCACCGGAGATCGCCATTGAGAGCGCTGCATAGAACCCTACGCTGATACCAGCGTATCTTGCAGCTCTCGCACCTGATCCTGAAGCCCTCATCCTGAATCCGACAGTGGTCTTCCAGAGAAGGACGTAGATCAGAACCGCAAGCACGATGGCGATGATGATGCCATAGTGGAGACGGCCTGTGATCCTGTCGAGCCAGACATTCTCCGTGAACCTCATGGACTGGGGATTGCCGGTTCCGTCGATTCTCTCATTCGGATCGAGGAAGATCGTCCTGAGACAGAGTGAGTAGAACTGGGCCGCGATGTAGTTGAGCATGACAGTCGAGAGAAGCTCGGACACATTGAGCTTCGCCCTGAGGATGCCTGGAATGTAGCCCCAGATACCGCCGCCGATCATCGATGCGATCAGGGCAAGCGGCAGGAGAAGCGGACGTGGAAGATCGGGGAAAGCGAGCGCGACCCCGGTGAAAGCCAGAAGGCCCATTGCCATCTGCCCTTCCGCTCCGATGTTTATTATTCCCGACCTGTATGCCGCTGATATACCCAGAGCGATTATGCAGAGCGGTATTGCCCTGATGAGTACCTCAGAGATATGAAGCATCTTGGTCAGGGGTTCTATACAGATTATGTAGAACGTCCTGCTGGCATCAGCTCCGATGAGCCAGAGAATGGCGGATGCGAAAACGACTGCCGCCACGATCGCGATTAGAATTATTGCTGCTCTGAAAGCAATTCTGAAGCCTCGTGTCATTCTTCCTTCACCCCCGCCATAAGTATTCCGAGCCTCTCCTTCGTAGCCTCGTCACGATTGAGGATCTTCTGCACCGATCCCTTGTAGATGACGGCGATGCGGTCAGAGAGGTTCATGATCTCATCAAGCTCCTCTGAGATGAGGAGGATGCCGATTCCGCTCTCCCTTATCGCGAGAAGTCTCTGATGTATGAATTCCACTGCTCCCATGTCCAGACCTCTTGTGGGATAGACTGCGACAAGGAATTCAGGCTTTCTGTCGATCTCACGGGCAAGGATGACCTTCTGGATGTTTCCTCCCGAGAGCGTTCCAGCAGCTGTCGCTATTCCCGGGCATCTTATGTCAAACCCCTCGACAAGCCGTATGGCGTTCTTCTCCTCCTCATCCTTCTTCACGATTCCATGGGATGAGAACTTCTCGGTGGTTATATCCTTCAGGGCAAGATTCTCCATGATCGAGAACGAAGGAACGATACCCTCCGTGTTTCTCTCCTCAGGGATGTAGCCCATACCTGCCTGGATCACATCATGTGCGCTTCTGTTCTGGATCTCCTTTCCGAGAAGGACGATCCTGCCGCTCTCCACGGGTCTCAGTCCGTTTATGGCCTCTGCAAGCTCCCTCTGACCGTTACCGGAGACACCTGCAAGACCAACGATCTCCCCGGAGCGCACCGAGAGCGAGAAGTTGTCCAGAGCCTTTGTGCCCATATCGGACATGACGGTGATTCCGTCTATGCCGAGAGCCTCCTCCCCGTCAGGCATGCTTGCCCTGTTCTTGGGAAGCACGATCTCATGACCTGTCATCTTCGCGGCGATCTCCTGTGATGAGTAATCATCGGTGTTGCCGGAGAATACGACCTTGCCATGGCGGAGGATTGTGACCTTGCTTGAAAGCGCCTTCACCTCCTGAAGCTTGTGTGAGATGAAGATGATCGAGAGCTCCTTCGTCATGTTCTTCAGAAGGGCTATGAGCTCATCAGTCTCCTGCGGGGTAAGTGCCGACGTCGGCTCGTCGAGGATCAGGAAGCGGGCTCCGAGACAGAGTGTCTTCACAAGCTCCACCCTCTGCTGCTCTCCTACCGACAGCTGCCAGACATACGCATCGGGATTGACGCTCAGTCCGTAGCGTGTGGATATCTCCTCGATTCTGGTCCTGACAGCATCGAGATCGACACGGACATGTTTCCAGGCATTCTTGTATCCGAGCGCCACGTTCTCAAGCACCGTCATGTTATGGACGAGCATGTATGTCTGATGCACCATGCCAAGTCCTGCACGGAACGCATCCTCAGGGCCGCGGAAATGAACTTCCCTGTCGTTGATGAGTATTCTGCCCTCATCGCTCTGATACAGTCCCATGAGAATATTCATAAGCGTGGTCTTTCCGGCTCCGTTCTCACCCACGAGGGCAAGGACCTCCCCTTCTCCGACACTTATGGAGATATCATCGGAGGCAAGGACTCCCGGGAATCTCTTGGTTATATGCTCCATCCGGAGGCTTCGTATCTTATCTTCCATAGCGTGAATCAATTATATAAGAAAGAATGAGGCAGGTAGAACCCTGCCTCACTGATAGTTGAAGATATCAGAGCTTGGAGTAATCCACCTCTGCCCAGTCTGCAAGTGTTCCGTCCGGATCGGCCTTGAACTCTTCGATTGTGGAGGAGATCATCTCCTTGATCTCAGGTGTCACCCACTGGTCAACGAGAGCCGGGTTGTAATCATAGATGAATCCGCCGTTTGCGAAGTTCATCGGAATGACCTCACCGCCCTTGACTCCGCTCTCGATCTTCTCGACAAGACCTACGACGACTGCTGCATAGTTGTATGCACATGCTGCGATACACTTCTGCTGTCCCTCAGTTGTCGTGAGCTGAGCGAGATCCTGGCCGAGCCACATTGCTGTCGGGCTCTCTGCTGTAGCTCTCAGAGCTCCGATTGCCTGCTGTGAGGAACCTGTCATGATGTCAGCACCGTTTCCGAGCTGGGAGTGTGCGATCTCTGCGGACTTGACGTAGTCGGAGTGAGAGCCTGTGTATGCGAGGAGGATCTTTGCCTCAGGATTGACAGCCTGGACACCCATCACGAAACCGCGGTCATAGCGGGCTGAGTCACCACCGTCGACAGGGCTGACAAGACCTACGATGTTGGCCTTTGTGAGAGTACCTGCGATAAGACCGTTGAGGTATCCTGTCTCCTCTGACTCAGGCATGTATGTGAATACGTTGTCCGGTCCGATCTCCGAGGATGTTCCGAAAGCGAATGATGTATCAGGGAACTCCTCTGCCATCTCAAGCACGAAGTTCTTGTACTGTGATCCATGAGCGATGATGAGGTCATAGCCCTCAGCGACGTACTGGCGAGCGATTGAGCCGGCGTCGACAGCAAGCATCTTCTCTGAATATGAGTACTCGATCTTCTTGTCAGGCATCATTGCGATAGCCTCTGTGATACCATCGTGCATTGACTGGCACCAGCCTTTGTCATCAATCGTGTTCTCAATGATAAGAGCGATCTTGAATGTTCCGTCGTCAGCAGCCTCGCTGCTACCCGAAGCAAAAAGTGATGCCGCCATTACAAGAGCAATGGTGACTGCGAGAAGTCTCTTCATGCTTTCTCTCCTTTGTGTGTTTGTGTACTTTGATTATAGCGAGCAATCTCCATATTTCCTAGAACCTTTCGGGCATAAATTGGTGATACAATACAGATAAGGAGTCAGAACATGGATGAAGTATTGAGTTTTCTGAAGAAAGCAGGCACATACTACCTCGCGACAGATGATGCGGGACAGCCGAGAGTGAGACCATTCGGGACAGCCACCCTCTTTGAGGGAAGACTTTACATCCAGACAGGAAAGAAGAAGAGCGTTTCAATGCAGCTCCACGCGAATCCACGGCTCGAGATCTGCGCATTCCTCGACGGCAGATGGCTGAGGATACAGGCGGAGGCTGTTGAGGATGACAGGAGGGAGGCAAGGAAAGCAGTTCTTGACGACTATCCTGAACTGAGGAGCATGTACAGTGAGGATGACGGCAACACGGAGGTCTTCTATCTGAAGAATGCCACGGCTGTCTTCTCCTCATTCACGGAGCCTCCGAGAACGGTGCTTTTCTGAGGAGACGGTTTTGGACAGGAAGGACATAAGGATCGCAGAGCTCTCACTTGAGAATTTCAGGAACGTGAGACACGGGTCGTTCAGGATGCCGTCCTTCGACGGTGACAGCCTTTCATCGGACATACTCGGGATATACGGGCAGAACGGATCTGGAAAGACCGCGGCAGTTGAAGCTTTGGGACTGATGCAGAGGATAATGTCCGGCGGCGATCTTCCCGGAAAGAGCCACGACATCATAAATATAGACAGCACTGAAGCCACCGTATCCCTGACATTCTCTGTGGAGGAGACGGACGGGACGGGAGTATGCCTCCTGCGGTACGAGGTAGTCATCGGAAGTGACATGGACAGCGCGGTCATACTCTCTGAATCCCTCTTCAGGAAAGAGAGAGGAAAGCGTGAGACCCTCCTTCTGTCCTACTCCAGGAAAGACAGGAAGATAACACCTGAGAGATCTCTGAGGATGCTCAGATCAGCAGGAAAGGATGCGGCCCTCGATCTGATGGTCGCGATGAGGATGGCTGAGAAGGAAGATGTCTCGTTCCTCTTCAGCGAGGATTCCGCATACCCCATCCTGTCATCGGCTTTCAGTGAGATCAAGGCGCTTTACAGCTATGCCGCAACATCATTCATAGTCCTCTCTGCGGAGGATTCGGGCCTGAGCGGCGGAAAACTCAGGATAACCTACCAGCAGATGCATGACGGGGATATAGAGAAGGGGCGCATTCTCCTCGACATCTCAAAGCCGGCAGTGATCTCATCCGGTGAGGAGAAGCTTCTCAGAGCCCTCATCGGTCAGATGAACACTGTCCTGAACGTCATTGTCCCCAGGCTGAGGATCGGCGTGTACAGGATCGGAGAGGAGCTTACAGCGGAGGGAAAGAGCGGGGTTGCAGTGGAGATCGTCTCC
>CALXON010000032.1 GCA_944389985.1 uncultured Spirochaetaceae bacterium
GGTCTTACAGTTCTCATAACGGTGACATCAATCATAGCCGGAACCGTCCTGGGATTCCTTGTATATATGTTCTGCAGGAAGGGCAACAGGATAGCCAACGGCGCGACCAACTTCTTCCTGTGGCTCATCCATGGAATGCCTACGGTCCTACTGCTGATGATCCTCTATTACATCATCTTCGGATCTTCGAGTCTCAGCGGTACCTGGGTCTCCGTTGTAGGATTCTCTCTGATGTTCGCCTGTTCCATGATCGATATGCTCCGTGTGGGATGCCATGCGATCGGAAAGGGTCAGCTTGAGGCTTCGACAGCTCTCGGATACTCAGAGAGCCAGAGCTTCTTCAGGATCATCCTTCCGCAGGCTGCACAGCACTTCCTGCCTATATACCGCAATGAGGTCGTGACATTGATCAAGGAGACATCTGTCGTAGGCTACATCGCCGTTCTTGATCTTACGAAGATAAGCGATCTCGTCAGAAGCAGAACCTACGAGGCGTTCTTCCCTCTGATCGTCACTGCGATCATGTACTTCGTGATCTCTGCGGTGCTTACAAGGATCGTCACTCTGATAGAGCATTCCATTGACCCGAAGAGAAGGAAGAAGGACAAGATCCTCAAGGGTATCAAGGAAATAGAGTAGTCAGTTACAACTGAGATGAATACAGCAGCATCTGTTTTGGTAGCAGATGCTGTTCTGTTTTCTGATTGTCTCTATACGTCCATGGATGTATAATACTTCATATGGATAATGTGATCACTCTGTATCATGGTTCAGATCATGTCATTGAGACACCACTCTACGGAGGGGGCAAAAGAAACAATGATTACGGTCAGGGATTCTACTGTACCGCAGACCTTGAACTGGCAAAGGAATGGTCGGTCTATGCCATAGATAGAGAAGGATTCGTGAATGCATATGAATTTGAAAGTACAGGCCTCAGAATCCTTAATCTGGACAGGGAATCCATCCTCACATGGATCGCTGTGCTGCTTAACAACCGGCAGTTTGAGATGAAGGGAAATCTTGCGAGGGCTGCGTTCTCCTATCTCTCTGAGAATTTCCTTGTGGATTATGAGTCTTATGATGTGATCACCGGATGGAGGGCAGATGACAGTTATTTCGCATTTGCCGGTGATTTCATAAATGGAGCGATATCCGTACAGCAGCTGGAGAGGGCGGTGAAGCTGGGAAATCTTGGTGTGCAGTATGTGATGAAGAGCCGTGAATCTTTCAGAAGACTCACATTCACAGAGGCAATACCTGTATCATCTGCATATTTCGAAAAACGTATGAGAAGAGATCAGGAAGCCCGTAACAGCTATCTCTATGGAGAACGTGAGATGTTCGATAAGAATGAGCTGTTCATTACGGACATAATGCGGCAGGAGCTGAAGAGAGATGATGCGCGCTTACAGTGAAGTGTATCTTGAACAGGCACAATATGGCCTTGGGTCCATGCTGGATCATGCTGTCAATGATCTTTCGTTCGGTATCGATGAGTTCTTCACATATTTCTGTGTCAGCGGCGTTGCAAAAAGCTTCGGTTCCGGTGACTGCCGCTATCTTGCGGGAATGTCCGGGGTGGAACTTACTGCCGTTGTTCTTGATAGAACAGGACTTGAGATCAGGGTGAGAACTCCCATTGTAAGGCTGGACAGACGTCAGGAATTCTGGACCGGCTGGGTTCTAGCATACTATCAGTGGTGGAGCATGCTGAGCTTTGAGGAGATAGCATTGCAGATGAAACCAAGTGCACTCATCAGACTGTACAATCCGTATCATGAAATGGATATTACGCACATTATACAGGAACTTGATGCAGTATGCCGGAAGGCGACAAGGCTTGGAAACAGACGTGTATTCTTTGGTCTTTCACAGTCACAGCTGGCAAAAGCCTCCGGTGTTCCTGTAAGGACAATTCAGGAATATGAGCAGCGTGCGAGATCCATTAATAAAGCTCAGGCCGATACAGTTGCGGCCCTTGCAAAGGCTCTTGGTACAGAGAGTGCGAATCTCCTTGAGAATATCTGAGAAAGACAAGGCTCCCGGAGGAGCCCTGTATCACTTGACTGTAATGAGATTGTATTCTCTTGTTCCGAGTCCGATGCTTTCCGCATATTCCAGACCCTGTTTCCAGTTCGTATCCGGATGGATGTCAAAGAAGTGGTCATGATGCTTATGCTCTGAGTCGGAGAGCATTGTGTTTGGATTCACCGGCATCCTGTTCACGGCATCGGCACAGGCCTGATCAAGAGCCACCGGATCAAATGATGCGAATATTCCGATATTAGGTACGATCGGAGCATCATTCTCATTGTGGCAGTCACAGTTGGGTGAGATGTCAACAGCGATCGAGATATGGAAGGAAGGTCTGTCCTGAAGCACAGCCTTCGCATACTCCATCATCCTGCAGTTGAGGATCTCGTTGGAATTGCTGGTTCCCTCATGGATGGCATCCTTGGGACAGATGGCGATACATCTTCCGCATCCGACACATCTGTCATGATCTATGTGGCACTTCCTGTTCTCGATGACCGGGCCTTCATGTGCGCAGATCTTCTGGCACTTTCCGCATCCGATGCATTTCTCCTCCTCAACGACTGGCTTTCCTGCAGCATGCATCTCCATCTTGCCCCTTCTGGAACCGGATCCCATTCCAATGTTCTTCAGAGCTCCTCCGAAGCCTGTGGATTCATGGCCTTTGAAGTGTGAAAGTGAGATGAAGATGTCCGCATCCATGATTGCTCTGCCGATCTTCGCCTCATGGACATACTTCCCATCTACAGGAACCTCGACATCATCCATGCCTTTCAGGCCGTCTGCTATGATGATCTGGCAGCCTGTGGACATCGGAGAGTATCCGTTGATCATCGCTGTATCCATATGATCGAGAGCATTCTTCCTGCCACCGACATAGAGGGTGTTGCAGTCTGTCAGGAACGGCTTTCCTCCAAGCTTCTTCACCTCATCCGCGACAGTCTTCGCCCAGTTCGGACGGAGGAACGCGAGATTTCCCGGCTCTCCGAAATGGAGTTTTATCGCAGCAAAATGATCCTGAAAGTCGATGCTTCTGAATCCCGCCTCTGTCATGATCTTCCTGAGTTTATCAAGAAGACTGTAATCCGTATCTGTTCTCAGATCGGAAAAGTAAACATTGCTTGCCATAGCTTTATCCCCTTACCTTAATCCAAGTCTTTCCGCCGTCTTTATCAGAAGAGCGGGATCATCTGTCATGATGGTATCGACACCCATGGAGTAGAGTCTCTCCATTTCCTTCTCGTCGTTTATCGTCCAGACCATTATCACGGCATCACGCTTGTGCATTTCCCTTATGAAGCGCTCTGTGACGATCTTCACTCCATACATCTGTACCGGTACCTGGAATATGATCTTCCTGTCAAAGTGATCCGGCAGACAGTGAAGTTTTGTCCTGAATACAAGAGGAGCGACCTCCAGTGTCGATACCGATGTCAGAAGATCCGGAGCAAGCTTTCTCAGCTTCTTGAGATTGTTAAGGTGGAATGAAGCTGTGCAGACCCTGTTCTCTGCATTGTGCTTCCTTATCACCTTTATATATGTCTCCACAATCTCCTCTTCCTGACTCTTGAGGTCGATGTTGAACCTCTCGTCAGGACAGGCCTCAAGTGCCTCATCAAGAGTGCAGAGCTGTACTCCCTTGCCTCTGAACGGGAAGGTTTTACCTCCGTCCTTCGTGAATGTGTATCCTGCATCGAGCTGTTTCAGCTCACGGAGTGTGTGTATCTCCAGTGTTCCGGATCCGTTCGTGTTCCTTTCAAGAGTAGGGTCATGCCATATCACGATCTCACCGTCTCTCGTGAGATGCACGTCTGTCTCTATCACATCAATTCCCATCTTCACTCCGGAAAGGAATGCAGGGAGGGTGTTCTCTGGGTAATTCGCGCTGTCACCTCTGTGGGCTACGACACGGGGAAGGGGGGAGAGAAAGCTCTCATTCATCTTCATGCCTCCTGTGAAGCGCAATCAGCTCCGCTTTCCGAAAGATCTTCTCAAACCGCTGCATCTCACTTTCAGAGAGAGCAGCCCTTTCTGTTATGTCCTTCAGAAGCTGTTCGGTCCACTTTCTCTCATCGGCAAGCTTGAAATAACCCATGGTGTCCAGATGGGAGATCATCTCCGCAACTCCGTTCTGTATGCGTTCATGATTGATCGCCGTCATTCCGGCCTTATACTTCGCAGCATTCTTGAAAAGAGTGTAGCAGATGATCTGCACAGCCTGAGAGAGATTCAGTGAGGGAAATCTGTCGGATGTAGGAATCGTCACGATTGATGAACACATTGCAACCTCATCATCTCTCAGCCCGTCCGACTCCCTTCCGAATACTATTGAGATATCTCCATCGGGAAGAGTTGAGAGCTTCTCGGCAAGCTGTTCTGGCGAGTATGCGCTGAGTTTCCTGAATTTACCGCGCCTTCTTGTTGCTCCGACTGTGAATATGCTTCCTCTGAGAGCTTCAGAAAGGGTGTCGTATCTTTCAGCATTCTCCCATACATCAGCGGCATGAAGGGCCAGCGTCCTGACCCTGTCTTCGTCATATTCCCTGCCTCCTGTGATCACAAGACGTTCAATTCCCATCGTCTTCATGGCTCTGCAGCATGATCCGATATTAGCTCCATCCTGTGTATCGACAAGAACTATCTTCACTCTGGATAAATATGCACCCGTATCCATGGCCGTGATTATATATATTCAGAAGAAATTATTCCACAAAGGGCAGATTACATCAGACAGCATCTTCAGATTTATAGCCATTCGTGTATGTTCAGGGCTTAAAATAAATTTCATGACGTACAATTTGATCTGAAATCAGGTTTTCAATTCAGAAACATAAATGACTTTGCGGAATTCCCGATAAGGTCTCTATATGACGCCTTCAAGTTTCAGGAGGTATTCCTTTGCCTCTTTTCCGAACAGGCTGAATTTACCTATCTCTCCGGATTTCCTTATGATTCTGTGGCATGGAATGATTATCGGGATATTGTTGCGTCCGACTGCGGTTGCGACAGCACGGACTGCATTGCTTCCTGCACGCTCAGCAAGCTCTGAGTAGCTTATTGTCGTTCCATAAGGAACCTTACAGAGCTCGGACCATACGCGGTTGTAAAGAGGTGAACTGTTGAAATGAAGAGGGAGATCGAAAACGGTACGTTCTTTATTGAAGTACTCTTCAATCTCCTTTACAGCTTTCAGAAGCAGAGGATTGTTGCTCTCTTTCGCATCCTCTGCTTCTTCGATGCTTATGATGGCACCATTATCCCCGGTTATGCTCAGCATCCCGATCGGTGTCATTACTGTGATACTATCCACGACGTGGCTTCCTGTTCCTGTTGAGGTTCACCTTCACCTTGTTCCTTATGAGGTAGCACTTGTGGATATTTCCGGAGTTCTTGAAGTCATCTCCGATTGTCTCCTCAGTGATGTCCTCGACAAGGTAGTTCTCCTTTATCTCATCATCAAGGCGGAAGCGGCGGAAGTTCGTCGAGAAGATCAGAACGCCACCAGGAGCAAGATGCATAGCAGCCGCCTTGATCAGTCTGTACTGATCACGCTGGACATCAAAAGATGTTGAGCGTCCCTTTCCGTTTGAGAATGTCGGAGGATCACAGAAGATGAGATCATATCTGTCATATGTCGCCCAGAGCCAGTCGATCACATCATCTTTGTAGAAGAAGTTCTCGATATCCGTAGGGTATTCGTTGATCTTCAGATTCTCAATCGCCCAGTCAAGATATGTCGCTGATGCGTCAACAGAGACTGTAGATACAGCCCCGCCCTTGATCGCATTGAGAGTCGCACTTCCTGTATAGCAGAAGAGATTGAGGAATCTCTTGCCTTCCGCCATCTTCTGAATCATCATCCTCACAGGTCTGTGATCGAGGAAGAGTCCTGTATCAAGATAGTCCTGGAAATTCACAAGAAGTCTCAGTCCGTTCTCTCTTACGATATTGAACCTGTTCTTGGTCGCCAGTCTGTTGTACTGGTTCTTTCCTTTCTGGCTCTTCCTTTCCTTGATGAAGATGTTCTCGATATCGATACCTGTCGCTCTTTCTGTGGCATAGACAAGCTCGTTGAGATGCTGCTCCGCGATCTCAGGATCGACGCTGTCAGGGGCTGCATACTCAGAGAGGTTGATCCACTTGTTCTCATAGAGATCTATGGCTGCCGCATACTCCGGAATGTCCGCATCATATATACGGTAGCAGGTCACACCCTCTGCTTCCATTTTCGGCCTGAGGGTCTCGAGGTTTTTAAGTATCTTCTGATATATGATCTCCGCACCGGCAGAGAGAGGAGCCTCAAGACGCTGTCTCTTCTTCTCCTTCGCCCTCTCGATGAGCGCGTTTCTCTCCTCATCGGTATAGATGGAGTAGTGAGCTGCCTGACAGAGTATTCCTCCATTGTAGAGGCTGTTCGTTCTCTCTGGCTTCATATCGATGTTCGATAGCTCATCGCTTGCGCCTGTGAGTATTGTGGCCTTCCAGCCTTTGAAGACACTCTGGAGAGTCATCCCTATATCAGAATAGAGACGGTCGAGATCATCAACCTTCATCCTCTCTCCGTATGGAGGATCCGTGACAATGTAGCCGGACGGGGCAGGGCAGTCAGCCTCCGTGAACTTCGTGAAGTCCTTCACTGAGAAATCAATAAGACCGTCAACCCCTGCATTCCTTGCAGCTTCCTCCGCGATCCTGACAGCACGCTTTGAGATATCAGAGGCGAATATCCTTATATCTTTCTCATCTATGGCCTTCTGCCTTCTTTCCTCAGCCTCTTTCTTCATCGCATCCCATGCCGCCTGATCAAAACCAGGAAGGCGTTCGAATGCATATGGTCTTTTTCTTATTAGGCCGGGAGCTGTGTCAGAGGCCATGAGGGCTGCCTCTATGGCTATCGTACCTGAACCACAGAACGGATCCATGAAGACACCCGGGTTGTCATCTTTCAGTGTCTTCTTCCACTCGCTTCTGAGGATGAGGGCAGCTGCAAGATGCTCCTTCAGAAGAGCATCGGTCTGATCAGGAAGTCTGTAGCCTCTCATATGGAGGGCCTCTCCGGAGAAGTCCGCATACCATCTCACGACATCTCCATGGACATGTACATGGAATGTGATGTCAGGATTCTCCGTATTCACGTCAGGTCTGACACCATCGAACTTCTCCTTCATCCTGTCGCAGATCGCATCCTTGACACGGAGGGCTGCATAGTGGCTGTTGTTGATCCAGCGGCAGTTCTGTGTTGTGCATGTCACCTTCAGTGTCTTCTCAGGATTCAGCCATTCCTCCCAGGGAAGAGCCAGTGTTGACTCATAGAGTTCATCATCGCTTCTTGTATCCTCATCGATGTAGAGTGCCATCAGAAGCCTTGATGCCACGCGGGCATTCAGACAGAAGCGCATTCCAGTCTCGAATGAGCCCTCGAACTCTACGCCCGATGCCGTCATCCTGACATCACCGGAACCTGCATTCCTTGCTTCCTCAGCTACCAGATCCCCCTGATTAGCCGCACATGCTGCGAAGAATATCATTTTTCCTCCTGGAACAGATCGTCAATCTCTGACTTGTCGAAGCTGTAATCGGTACCGCAGTTGAAACATTCAAGTACAAGAGGGAACTTACCGTTCCTGATCTCGTTCTTCTCATTCTCTGGAAGTCCCTTGAGATAGTTCCTGAAGCTCTCCCTGGAACAGGGACAGGAGAACCCGACAGGGCAGTGTGCCTCATACTGCACATCAAAGTCCTTCAGCTCAGTCTCGACATAATCCCTTACATTCATACCTCCGGCAAGAGCCTCGCCGAGGCCTTTAAGCTTTCCGGCTCTCTCCTGAAGAGAGGAGAGTGTCTCCTCACTGCACCCTGGAAGGGCCTGGATGAAGAGTCCTCCTGCTCCTGTCACTCTGCCTTTCCTGTCGAATTTTATCGAGAGGTAGAAGAGTGTGGGAGTCTGTTCGGACTGCCTGAAATAAAGGGCGAGATCATTTGCCAGATTTCCGTATTCCATCATTATCTGGCCAGTAAACGGTGTCTTGCTTCCCTCAAGAAGCTTTGTT
>CALXON010000033.1 GCA_944389985.1 uncultured Spirochaetaceae bacterium
GAATGAGGCAACGGATGCGAGGATCATACTGCACCTTGCCACGGGCCTTGATGAGATCCATCAGATAACCGAGAGCTCAATGGAGCTGGACGATGAAGCTGTAGGAAAAGCTGAGAAGCTTCTGGAAACAAGACTCTCTGGGGTTCCCATGGCATACATTACTGGCGAGAAGGAGTTCTACGGACTGCCGTTCCATGTCTCTGACAGTGTGCTGATACCACGTCCTGACACGGAGATCCTCGTGGATACTGCCATTGAGCTTTCCAGGAATTTCAGGAACCCGAGAATACTTGATCTCTGCACAGGAAGCGGAGCTGTCGGCTCTGCTATAGCCCATGAGCTCTCACTTTCTGTCGCACTCTCAGACATCTCCGGAAAGGCTCTTTCGACAGCGAAGGAGAACTACCTGCGGAACACCGGGCATGAGGCCGATGCGAGAGAAGGAAATCTCTTTGAACCATGGACAGGCTCTATCTTCGACATAATCGTATCAAATCCGCCCTACCTCACAGAGTCATGGTATGAAGAGACTGAGAAGGATGTGAAAGCGGAACCAAGACTTGCACTTGTCGGCGGCGGGGACGATGGCCTTGATATCATCCGGAAGATAATACTGGAAGCTCCATCATATCTTGCAGAAGATGGCTTCCTTGCCATGGAGTGTGACTACCGGCAGACAGATATATGTGTTAAACTTCTCAAAATGGCCGGTTTTTCAGATATACATATACGGAAAGACCTTGCCGGTAAGGAACGGGTAGTCTATGGCAGAAGAAATCCCCAATAAAGAACTTGTCGACAAATTCGTCAAGAACATCATCAAGTACTCCGAAGATGACAAGGCAAAGATATCTGCAGCCGCGGTCTTCGCTGCGAAGAAACACGGGGATCAGAAGAGAAAGACAGGACAGCCCTACCTCACCCATCCGATAGCTGTCGCAGAGATACTCATGCAGATAGGCATGGATGCCGACACTGTAGCGGCAGGCCTCCTGCATGACACCATCGAGGACACCGACACCACCGAGGAGGAGATCTCCACGATCTTCGGCAGGGAAGTCGGAGAGATGGTGCAGGCTGTCACGAAGATATCCAGGATAACCGATGAGAAATCCATTCAGGAGGCGGAGACCATCAAGAAGATGTTCTTCGCAATGTCCAGGGATCTCAGGGTGATCCTCATAAAGCTTGCTGACAAACTGCATAACATGAGGACTATCCAGGGACTCTCTCCTGATAGACGGAGAGCATTCGCACAGGACTGTCTCGATATCTTCGCACCGATTGCCGACAGCCTGGGTATGCAGACCATAAAGAGTGAACTGGAGGATCTGTCACTCAAGGCGCTGAAGCCGGAATCATACGATTACATAAACAGCTATCTCCTTGAGAAGAAGAGCGAATACACCGCATACATCAAACAGGTTTCAAGAGCGATCGCTGAAGCCTGCAGGAAAGCCGGCATCACAGATATAGAGATCACAGGAAGGGTCAAGCACGCCTACTCCATCTACCAGAAGATCAAGAAGAGAAAGAAGGAGATCGATGAGATCTACGACATACTCGGAGTGCGTGTTATCTGTCAGACAACTGTAGAGTGCTACACGATACTCGGCATCATCCACTCAACCTGGATTCCGATAGAAGGAAGGTTCAAGGACTACATAGCCATGCCCAAGGCAAACAACTACCAGTCCCTGCATACCACCGTCCTCGGACCACAGAACAGACATCTCGAGATCCAGATCAGGACACAGGAAATGCATAAGACAGCGGAGGAAGGTGTTGCGGCCCACTGGGCATACAAAGCCGCTTCCGGTTCTGAATCCGGTACCTGGAAGGCTGTTGATTCAATCAATTACCAGAAGATCATAAAGAAGATCAGATCATGGTCCAAGGAAATACAGGAATCCGAGGATTTCATGGATGAGATCAAGAACGAGCTTCTGAAGGATTCGATAGTCGTATTCACGCCTCAGGGACATGTTATAGAGCTTCCTGTAGGTTCCACTGCCCTCGATTTCGCCTATAAGGTCCACACAGAGATCGGAAACCACTGTTCAGGAGCAAGAGCGGACGGCTCGATAATTCCTCTGAACAAGCCTCTTGGGAACACCCAGATCGTTGAGATCATGACAAGTCCCGGAGCCCATCCGAACCAGCAGTGGCTTGAGTATGCCCAGACGACATCTGCGAAGAAGAAGATCAGGGCATGGCTGAACAAGAATGCCACTACGAACATTCCTATAGCCCAGGCTCAGGAGCCCCAGCAGGACAGGAAGAAACCCCAGTCCCCGATGGAGAGTTCAAGATCGATAATCCCGCTGATGCAGGGGCTGAAGTTCACCGCACATGACACAAGAAAAGGCTCTGTGGTCATCGGCGACAACAGCAACATCCTCTTTGACTTCGCGAAGTGCTGCAATCCTGTACATGGAGATAAGATCGTCGCATACATCACAAGAGGCCGCGGATACGTCATCCACCGAGCAGACTGTCCGAACCTGAAGAACATGACCGAGGCAGAGGAGAGGATCGTTCCTGTCGAGTGGGATAATCAGGAGCTTGTGAGACGCTTCTCAGTCGTCGCTAAATTCAACTCGGAGCTCTTCGGTGAGATCGACAACGCAGTCAGGAAGCATGGAGGTCACCTCATACAGGGTGCGCTTG
>CALXON010000034.1 GCA_944389985.1 uncultured Spirochaetaceae bacterium
AAGAAGGCGTCAGCAAGGAGGAGGCTGCTTCAATGAAGGAGAAGCTTACTGCTGCTGGTTGTGAGATTGAGGTTAAGTAATTTACTTTCAGCCTTATTTACCCTGAGCCTCCGGGCTCAGGCTATGCCATCGGAGCTCCCGATGGCATAGGTGTCTAAAGAGATTCAGGAAAAAATCAAGTACTTCGGTGCTTTTTGGAGGTACAGCGATGGCCAGCAAAGGCAAAGCCATAAAGAGAGTCGACATCGGTTCCGAGCTCCCGGAAGTCTGCGAACTTCCCAATCTTATTGGAATCCAGACCGAGTCATTCAGAAATTTCCTGCAGCTTGATAAGCTGGAGAAGGGTGAGGCTCCCGATCCTTCCTGCGGACTTGAGCATGTGTTCCAGACAACATTCCCGATCATTTCCCCGAATGAGGACATGAGGGTGGATTACAACGGCTACACCGTTGATATGAATGGAATCAAATACTCTGAGTCGGAATGCAAGAAGAAAGGCAGAACCTATGGCGTTCCGGTGAAAGCCAGAGTTGCTCTCGAGACGGCTAAGAACGGAGAGATCAAGGAGAAGGAGATTTTCTTCGGTGATTTCCCTTTGATGACGGATCGCGGTACTTTCATCATCAATGGCGCAGAGCGTGTCATTGTATCACAGATCGTAAGATCACCTGGTGTTGTCTTCAAGGAAGGAAAGAAGAGCGATGTCTCATCCCTTTCCTACACAGGAACACTCTATCCGTATTCCGGTACCAAGCTTGAGTTCGTCCTCACAAGGAAGAACGAGAAGTCTGATGCCAGCAAGAAGGACAACGAGAAGAAGAAGGTCAACAACATCATCCAGGTCAACTTCGGAAAGAAGCCGTTCCTGGTCACGTTCTTCCTCCGTGTGCTCGGTATAGACACAAGAGAGAAGATCGTCAGTGCCTTCTACAGCTCAAAGACAATCAGAATTGATGACGTTCTTGCAGAGAACGGACATTATTTCCTCTTCAAGGACATCGCTGATGAGGACAGGAACGTAAGGTTCGTCGCCGGAAGCGAGGTCGGAAGTGTCGAGCTTCAGGAAATGAAGGACATGGGCATCTCGGAGATCGAGGTCGTCGATACGACAGCCAAGGATCTCGATGCTCCAGCTCTTGCTGTCCTCAAGACCCTCAACAGAGAGGCTGTCTACATCGACAGGGATGACAAGGAGAGTGTATACCGCAACGAGCTTTCCGAGGATTTCCAGAACGAGTACATCGGATGCATCGTCGAGGCATGTAAGAACACCCTGCCGCAGAACCTGAAGACATTCCCCGATCCAAAGCGTGTCATAAGCTACTTCCAGGAGTTCTTCCTCCATGGACGCGGCTTTGAGCTTTCCGACATCGGCAGACACAAGCTCAACAAGAAGTTCTATGGCATGGATGAGGAGAAGTACATCACTTCCACAGCCCTCACTCCGGATGATGTCATAAATACAGTGAGACTTCTGATTGATTTCTGTAACGGAGTCATCAAGGAAGATGATATCGATGCTCTCGGAAACAGACGTGTCCGTACTGTCGGAGAGCTTCTCGAGAACAACATCTCCGATGCGTTCGCACGCATGGCGAAGGCTGCAAGGGAGAAGATGAACATTTCCGACGAGACGATCAAGCCTCAGGAAGTCATCTCCATCAAGCCGATCGTCGGAGCCATAAAGGAGTTCTTCGGATCATCCCAGCTCTCACAGTTCATGGATCAGGTCAACCCGCTTGCAGAGCTCACTCACAAGAGAAGGGTATCCGCACTTGGTCCTAAGGGTGGTCTTTCAAGGTCATCTGCCCGTGCGATCTACGAGGTCCGTGACGTACACTACACCCATTACGGAAGAATATGTCCTATCGAGACTCCTGAAGGTTCGAACATCGGTCTTATCCTCTCACTCGCGAACTACGCACGCATCAACGAGTACGGATTCATCGAGACTCCATACCGCCGTGTAGTCGACGGAGTGGTCACTGATGAGGTCAAGTATCTCGATGCGAATGACGAGGAGAAGTTCTACATCGCACAGGGTAACGCCAAGGTCGACGAGAACGGACACTTCATGGAGAAGGAAGTCTCTGTAAGACACTATGGTGACTACGGTGTCGTGGCTCCGGAGCTTGTACAGTGGATGGATGTATCACCGCGTCAGGTAGTTTCCGTCGCGACATCTCTCATCCCGTTCCTCGAGCATGACGACGCCAACCGTGCTCTCATGGGTTCGAACATGCAGCGCCAGGCTGTGCCTCTTGTATTCCCGGAAGCTCCGAGAGTCGGAACCGGAATGGAGCAGAGGACGGCATATGACTCAGGTGTTCTCATCAAGGCGAGAAGGGCAGGTACAGTCGAGTATGTCTCTTCGACTGAGATCCGCGTGAAGCCTGACAAGCCTGAGATCAAGGGTGAGGTTGACAGGTATGAGGTCCACAAGTTCGAGAGAACCAATCAGGACTCCTGTCTCAATCAGAAGCCTATCGTGAATGTCGGAGACCATGTCGATGATGGAGATGTCCTTGCTGACGGACCTGCGACACAGAACGGAGAGCTTGCTCTCGGACGTAATATCCTTGTCGGATTCGTCCCATGGAACGGCTATAACTATGAGGACGCCGTTCTCATCTCCGAGCGTGTTGTCCGTGAGGATATCTACACATCGATCCATATCAAGGAGTTCTCCATTGATATAAGAGAGACGAAGCTCGGACCGGAGAAGCTCACAAGGGATATACCGAACACATCGGACAAACTTCTCGAGCATCTCGACAGCGAGGGTATCGTCTGCATCGGAACATATGTCCACCCGGGTTCAATCCTGGTCGGAAAGGTCACTCCTAAGAGCGAGGCCGATACAACTCCAGAGGTAAAGCTCCTCAACTCCATCTTCGGTGAGAAGGCGAAGGAGGTCAGGGACTCCTCTCTCAAGGTTCCTCATGGAACGGAGGGTACTGTCATTGACATCCAGCGCCTCAGGAAGAGTGACGGAGATGAGCTTCAGCCGGGAGTCGAGCAGACAATAAAGGTCCTCATCGCGACGAAGCGTAAGCTCAAGCAGGGTGACAAGATGGCAGGACGCCATGGAAACAAGGGTGTCGTATCCCGTGTTCTCCCGGAGGAGGATATGCCATACATGGAGGACGGTACTCCGCTCGATGTCTGTCTCAACCCGCTCGGCGTTCCTTCCCGTATGAATATCGGACAGCTCATGGAGACCCAGCTCGGATGGGCGGCTGTGAAGAACGACAAGTGGTATAAGACACCGGTCTTCCAGTCCGCATCGATGGAGCAGATCGAGCATGAGATGGAGCTCGCAGGACTTCCGAAGAACAGCAAGACGAAGCTTTATGACGGCAGGACAGGTGTTCCGTTCGTCAACGATGTCTTCTGCGGATACATCTACTATCTCAAGCTGCATCACCTTGTCGATGACAAGATGCATGCAAGATCCACAGGTCCATACTCACTTGTGACTCAGCAGCCGCTTGGCGGAAAGGCTATGTTCGGTGGTCAGAGACTTGGAGAGATGGAGGTCTGGGCATTCGAGGCTTACGGTGCTGCGAACACGCTTCAGGAGCTTCTGACAATCAAGTCCGATGACATGAAGGGCCGTGTGCAGATCTATGAGTCCATCGTCAAGGGTGAACCGGCACAGACTGTGTCCATGCCTGAGGCATTCAATGTCCTTGTACAGGAGATCAGAGGCCTTGCTCTCGACATCTCCGTATACGACGAGGACGGCAAGCAGGTTCCTCTCACTGAGCGCGATGAGGAATTGATCCAGAAGAAAGAGAAGGGAACTCTCTAAGAGGAGATTGCGTAATGAAGGAAATACAGGATTTCAGCTCGATCAGAATAAAGCTGGCTTCACCGGAGCAGATCCTTGCCTGGTCTTATGGTGAGGTGAAGAAGCCTGAGACAATCAACTACCGCTCACTCCGCCCGGAGAGGGACGGACTCTTCTGCGAGCGTATCTTCGGTACGACAAAGGCATGGGAGTGCTGGTGCGGCAAGTTCAAGTCGAACCGCTATAAGGGTGTCGTCTGTGACCGCTGTGGTGTAGAGGTCACTGACACAAAGGTCCGCCGTGAGCGTATCGGTCACATAACCCTTGCAGCTCCTGTCGCACATATCTGGTTCTACCGCTCGACACCATCCATCATGAGCTATCTTCTCGACATAAAGAGATCGGAGCTCATGGAGATACTCTCCTATGAGAAGTATGTCGTCACTGACCCCGGTCAGGAGACTGATCTCAGGAAGTATCAGGTGCTCGATGAGGATGAGTACCAGAGCGCTCTCGACAAATATGGTGACACATTCAAGGCAGGAATGGGGGCGGAGGCGATCTACGACCTTCTCAGGACGATTGACCTTGACGCTCTCTCAGAGGAGCTCAGGGAGCAGCTGTCCCAGAAGGAAGGTGCCAAGAACAAGATCGACAACAAGCTTCTGAACCGCATCAAGTTCTGCGAGTACTTCCGCACGTCCGGAAACAGACCTGAGTGGATGATCCTCAAGGTCATCCCTGTCATACCGCCAGATCTCAGACCTATGGTTCAGCTTGACGGCGGACGTTTTGCGACGACTGACCTCAACGAGCTTTACAGAAGGGTCATCAACCGCAACAACCGTCTTGACCGCCTTATCAAGATACAGGCTCCGGACATCATCATCCGCAACGAGAAGCGCATGCTTCAGGAAGCCGTAGACTCGCTCTTCGACAACTCGAAGACAGCGAATCCGACAAAGGGAAGCAGCAAGAGAGATCTCAAGTCACTTTCCGATGTCCTCAAGGGAAAGCAGGGAAGATTCAGACAGAACCTCCTCGGTAAGCGTGTTGACTACTCCGGCCGTTCCGTAATCGTTGTCGGACCTGAGCTGAGAATGCATCAGTGCGGTGTTCCTTCGAAGATGGCACTCGAGCTCTTCAAGCCGTTCATCATGCGCCGTCTCGTACAGAAGGAGATCGCCCAGAACATAAAGAAGGCCAAGATGCTCGTGGAGCAGGAAGCTCCTGAGGTATGGGGAGTTCTTGACGAGGTCGTCAAGGAGCATCCTGTTATGCTCAACAGAGCACCTACGCTCCACCGTCTCGGTATCCAGGCATTCGAGCCGGTACTTGTCGAAGGCAAGGCCCTCAAGCTCCATCCGCTCGTATGTCATGCATTCAATGCTGACTTCGACGGTGACCAGATGGCTATTCATGTGCCTCTCACTCAGGCTGCCCAGCTCGAGTGCTGGACTCTCATGCTCTCGACCACGAACCTCCTTGATCCTGCAAACGGAAAGCCTATCGCATTCCCGTCACAGGACATGGTTCTCGGTATCTTCTATCTTACAAAGGAGAGGACGGACCTCGATCCTGAGCGCCACGTCAAGAGATTCGAGAGCATCGCGGAAATTGAGGTCGCTATCGACAACAATGCCGTAAGCTATAACGAAGGTGTGTACTACCGCCTCAAGAAAGGACTCGAGATCGTCGAGGCTGACGGTTCAAGATCCGTGGCGGACGGAAAGAGATGGGTCTGGACGACACCTGGCCGCATCATCTTCAACTCCGCAATTCCTGTTGGTCTTCCGTACCAGAACTACTGCCTCGGAGACAAGCAGCTCAGGAAGCTCATCGGAGAGACTATCCACAGCAACAAGCCGTCTGTGGCTGTTGAGCTTCTTGATTCCGTGAAGGATCTCGGATTCAAGTACGCTACGATCTTCGGTGCGACGATCGGTCTTTCCGACATGGTCGTCCCTGAGAAGAAGAAGGAACTCATCGAGGAGGCGAACGAGAGACAGTCAGTCGTCTTCAGACAGTTCCATGATGGACAGATCACTCAGGAAGAGAGATACAACAGGGTCATCGAAGTCTGGACAGAGACCAACGAGGAGCTTACGGATCTTCTCATGGATGAGCTCAAGAAGAGCCAGCATGGATTCAATCCGCTCTACCTCATGGTCGATTCAGGCGCAAGAGGATCGAAGAACCAGATCAGACAGCTCGGTGGTATGCGTGGTCTCATGGCAAAGCCGAACGGCAAGATCATCGAGCTTCCTATCAAGTCCAACTTCAAGGAAGGACTTTCGATCATGGAGTTCTTCATCTCATCCAACGGTGCAAGAAAGGGTCTTACAGATACAGCTCTCAAGACTGCTAAGGCAGGTTACCTCACCCGTAAGCTTGTCGATGTCGCACAGGATGTCGTTGTCTCCGAGGAGGATTGCCATACAATCAATGGTATCTGGACTTCCGCAGTCAAGGATGGAGATACAGTGGTTGAGTCACTGGCTTCCAGAATCGCAGGCTCATGCCCTGTCGAGGATGTCCTCCACCCGTTCCTCAAGGATGAGAACGGAAAGCCTGTCGTGCTTGCCGTCGCCAACGAGGAGATCTCTGATGAGACTGCACAGGCTATCGAGAACGCAGGTGTCGAGCGCGTCCTTCTCCGCACTGTCCTCACATGTGAGGCAGAGCATGGCGTATGCCGCAAGTGCTATGGACGCAACCTCGCAACCAACCGCTCTGTCGAGATCGGAGAGGCTGTAGGTATCATCGCAGCACAGTCAATCGGTCAGCCGGGTACACAGCTTACGATGAGAACGTTCCACGTCGGAGGAACAGCATCCACATCGACGAAGGAGAACAGGCTCTCATTCAGCTATCCTGTCATCGTGCGCTCACTCAAGGGCCTCGTGATTTCTGACAGCAAGGGCAACAGCCTCTTCCCGAGAAAGGGACATATCATAGTATCGAAGGTGTTCAAGGAGATCACAGGTCTCTATGATGAGCTTCTTGTCCAGCCCGGTGATGCTGTAGCCAAGGGATATCCTGTCTACAGGAAGAACGGCAGCGATGTTGTGGCCGAGGAGAACGGAAAGCTCTACAGCGATGGAGGTCGTACGTTCATCGTGGCATCTCCTGCAGAGTATCCCGTACCGGCAGGCTCAGAACTCTTTGTGAAAGAAGGACAGGTCGTTGATGCGGATGAGGCACTCATCACATTCGATCCGTTCTCAGAGCCGATCATCGCAGAGGCTTCCGGTGTCGTGGAGGAAATGAACGACTTCGTTGAGGACAAGTCCTACAGGAAGATCTACAACGAGGCCGGTGATACGGATATGATCGTCGTTCCTTCCGCACAGCTTGGAGGATTCCGCCCCGCAATCCTTGTCCGCACGGATTCCGGTGAGCTCAACAGTTATCAGATTCCTGGCGGAGCCTACATGGTTGTCAAGGAGAGAGGTGAGAGAATCGAGGTCGGTGACATACTTGCAAAGGTGTCCAAGGACAGCACGACGACAAAGGATATCGCAGGAGGTCTTCCTCAGGTCGACTCCCTCTTCGAGGCACGCCATGGAAAGATTTCCTCCTCGAACAAGGTCAATCCGATCATCCTTGCCCGTGTCACAGGCCGTGTGACAAGTGTTCAGGCTTCCTCTTCTTCCAACAGCGGCTCAATGATCGTCACGATCACAGACGCTTTCGGAAAGGCACACCCGCACAAGGTATACACAAAGGATGCTCTCCTTCTTGTCCGTGAGGGTGATGAGGTCAAGGCAGGTGAGCCGCTCTGCGATGAGCCTGTTACATCAAGAGAGGTTCTCGATGTTCTTGGTGAGAACGCTGTTCTCTCGTTCCTTGTAGAGGAGATCCAGAAGGTCTACAGAATGCAGGGTGTAGAGATCAACGAGAAGCATCTCGGAATCATCATCCGCCAGATGCTCAGGAAGGTTGAGATCCTCCGTGCCGGCGATACGGACTTCATCAAGTCGCAGAAGGTGGACAAGCATCTCTTCGACAGAGTGAACGAGGAGGCGAAGAAGGAAGGAAAGACACCTGCTATCGCACGTCCTGTACTTCAGGGTGTTTCCGAGGCAGCTCTCTCCGTAGATTCCTTCATCTCCGCAGCATCCTTCCTCTCCACGACGAAGGTGTTGACAGAGGCAGCCATAGCTGGTAAAAAGGATAAGCTCAGAGGACTCAAGGAGAACGTCATCATCGGACATCTCATTCCTGCCGGAACGGGTATGAAGAGATACCGCAGCGTCCGTCTTGAGGAAGATGAGAAGCTTCTCGAACTCCAGAAGGAAGTGGACAGGGTAAGACGCGAGAGAAAGCTTGCCGAGCCACAGGAAGATCTGGATGTAGAGGATCTTGGTGATATGAAGACAGTGGGAGCTGCCGTGGAGGTAGAAGATACCCAGCTTGATGAGTAGGTGCCTGTCGGCACCCGCTCTCAGGGTATTTCCAGGCGCTCATGCTGACCCTGTCTTTAATATAGATGTGCTGCTTGTGCAGCATAGATTCCCCGGTGTGAGACGGGCGGATCAATAATTAAGGAGCGTATCGTAAGATGCCTACTATTAATCAGCTGATCAGAAAGGGCAGAAAGAGCTCAAAGGCAAAGACAAAGTCACCGGCTCTTCAGGGCTGCCCTCAGAAGAGAGGAGTATGCACAAGGGTAATGACAGTTACTCCTAAGAAGCCTAACTCCGCTCTCAGAAAGGTTGCTCGTGTGCGCCTTTCAAACGGAATCGAAGTAACCGCATACATTCCTGGTATCGGGCACAATCTTCAGGAGCACTCTGTTGTTCTCATCAGAGGTGGAAGAGTAAAGGACCTTCCTGGTGTAAGATACCACATCATCCGTGGTACCAAGGATACACTCGGCGTTGCCGACAGGAAGAGATCTCGCTCTAAGTACGGCGCTAAGAAGCCAAAAGCCTGATAGGGAGGCAAGGTTATGTCAAGAGATAGAAAGGCCCCCAAGAGGGCGGTATCACCAGACGCTATCTACCACAGCACGGTCGTTGAGAAGTTCATCTGCCGCATGATGATTGATGGCAAGAAGAGCATCTCCACCCGTATCCTCTATACAGCGATGAACACAATCGCGGAGAGAAGCGGAGAGAATGCTATCGATGTTTTCACAAAGGCTGTCGACAATGTTAAGCCTATGGTCGAGGTTAAGTCCAGGCGTGTCGGCGGTGCTACATACCAGGTTCCTGTTGAGATCAGGGGGGAGAGAAGGGAAGCTCTCGCAATGCGCTGGATCATTGCTGCAGCACGCGCAAGAAACGGCAAGAGCATGAGCGACAAGCTTGCAGACGAGCTCCTTGATGCATATAACTCAACTGGAGCAGCCTTCAAGAAGAAGGAAGATACTCACAGAATGGCAGATGCGAACAAGGCATTCAGCCACTTCAGATGGTAGTCTTCGTTTCGGAAGAAGCAAGGGACTTCAAAGGAGAGATCCGGAGAAGTCCTTTTTCATTTGTGGTATAATCTCTGCATGATTCCTGATTACGATGACTACTATTCGCTTACAGCCTACGCCAGAAGATTCGTCCGTGATCCGATGCGCCAGATAGAGTTCTGGCTCTCTCAGAGATCTACGGTCGCAGCCATAACGGACTGGGAGAGAAGAAACGGGAATGAAAGCTTCAGGGAATCCAGTGTGGATTACCTGTTTCAGAAGGCAGACCGTGATGAGATCATAACAGTACCTGATCTCATTGCCCTGACCTCCTGTCAGGGACTTGCACTTGATGGTGACGAGGTCATCGCCGATATAGACCTTTACAATGACTTTGTCGCCTACCTCACAGCAAAGGGAATCAATTTGTAGAGAGTGCTTCCCTGATGGCCTTTGACAGCTGATCAGGACAGGATGTGTTCTTCATCCCGCATGTGTTGCCTTCAAGGATTGATGCGATCTCCTCTGCGTTCTTTCCCTCGCAGAGCCTTCCGATACCTTTGAGGTTTCCGTTGCATCCTCCGGTGAATGAGACGTTATGAAGGTTTCCGTTCTCATCGATATCGAAATCGATCGCTCTTGAGCATGTACCGTGTGTCTTATATGTTCTGTGAATCATTTTTCAAACTCCTGAGGTAAGATACTAGAATATGAGAGGTAAGGCAACACTGATTCCCTTCGATATGAAATATGCAGATGAAGTCATCCATCTCATGGACAGTACAATAAAAGCCGTATGTTCTTCTGATTACACCAGAGAGCAGATAGCCGTATGGACGCCATTGAATGATCCTGAGAGGCTCATAACAAAACTTATGAACACATATTCACTCATTGCTGTGACAGATAATGAGATAGCCGGTTTCGGAAACACGACAGATGATGAGATCGACTGTCTGTATGTAAGCAAGAACCATCAGAGAATGGGAATCGGTACGGCAATCCAAGAGAAACTGGAAAAGGAAGCTCTTCACCACAGCGACATAATTCATGTCTATGCATCAATCACAGCAAAACCTTTTTTCATCAGCCAGGGCTATAAGGAAATACATGAAAATATGGTTGAGAGAAATGGTGTGAGGCTCATGAATTACTATATGGAAAAGGAATACTGAAAATTTCAACGTGGCCTCTGATATTGACTCCGTTTCCATAGTAACTTGTCCTCTCTGTTTCTGGATACCACCCTGTATGAGAATGGACTGAAAATAGTGATAGACAAGCTCTATTGATAATAATTATCATTATTGCTATGCACATTATCAAAAGAGACGGGCGTACCGAGCCCTTTGATATCCACAAGATAGAGAATGCGATAAAAGCCTCCCTCGAGAGTACCGGGAAGAGTGTTCCGGAGTCTCTTCCTCTGGTACTGGCAGAGTCCGTAACCGCGACACTGTCACCGGAGAAGACCTGGAGTGTGGAGGAGATTCAGGACGCTGCGGAAAAGACTCTCATGGCGGCAGGCGAGTTCGACGCCGCGAAGAACTACATACTTTTCAGGAACAGACGCACGGAACTCAGGAAGGACAGACAGAGAATACTCCAGTTCTGTTCTGACAAGTCAATCGAGTCAGTTCTGATTTCCATACAGAGAGATTTTCCTGATGACTGTTATTCCCTTTCGATTCTTGCAGATAAATTCATATCATTCTCAAAGGACGGCATGGGCGGAGATGAGGAGGAGAATGCGATCATCCGTGCTGCCGTGGAGTTGACAAGTCCACAATCCCCGTCATGGGAATTCATAGCAGCCCGTTTTCTTCTGCACTCATTCAGGAGAAAACTTGCAGAAAGACTCTGCTCAAGGAACATTGTCTCCTTTTCAGATAAGATCAGATACCTGACGGAAGAAGGGCTTTACGGCTCATACATCCGTGAGAACTATTCAACAGAGGAGCTTGAGACAGCCTCAGCCTTTATTGATGATTCCAGAGACAAACTTTTCACATACTCCGGTCTCGATCTTCTCCTGAAGCGCTATGTCATCCATTCTCACAGACATGAACCTCTTGAGACACCACAGGAGATGTTCCTTGGAATCGCCCTGCATCTTGCCATGCCGGAGAGGAAGGACAGGATGAAGTGGGTGAGGAAGTTCTATGACATGCTTTCCCTGATGGAGGTCACGATGGCGACTCCCACACTTGCCAATGCAAGGAAGCCGATCCATCAGCTTTCCTCCTGTTTCATCGATACTGTCCCCGACTCACTTGACGGTATATACCGCTCTCTGGACAACTTCGCGAAGGTCTCGAAGTTCGGGGGAGGAATGGGGCTATATTTCGGCAAGGTCAGGGCAAACGGCTCATCGATCCGTGGGTTTGAAGGGGCTGCTGGCGGTGTGATCCGCTGGATAAGACTTGTAAATGATACAGCTGTTGCGGTTGATCAGCTCGGGGTGAGATCCGGAGCTGTCGCTGTCTATCTCGATGTGTGGCATCGTGACATCCCTGAGTTCCTGAACCTCCGTACGAATAACGGTGATGACCGCATGAAGGCCCATGATGTGTTTCCTGCTGTATGCTATCCGGATTATTTCTGGCAGCTCTGCTCGGAAAGCCTTGATCAGGAGTGGTACATGATGTGCCCTCATGAGGTCTGGAAGGTGAAAGGTTATCATCTGGAGGACTATTACGGAGAAGAGTGGACAGAGCGCTATCTTGAATGTGTTTCCAACAGCAGGATACAGAAACGTTCCATCCTGCTGAAAGATCTTGTGCGCCTCATATTGCGCAGTGCAGTCGAGACAGGTACTCCGTTTGTCTTCAACCGTGATGAGGTCAACAGGATGAATCCCAACAAGCACAGAGGAATGATCTACTCCTCTAATCTCTGTACGGAGATCGCGCAGAACATGTCCGAGATAGAGGCTGAGCCTGTCGAGATAACGACTGAGGATGGTGATACTGTCGTCGTGACGAAGACAAAGCCTGGAGATTTCGTCGTCTGCAATCTTGCGTCCCTTTCTCTCGGGAACATCGATGTGACTGACAGAAAGAAACTTCATGAACTGACGAAGACCGTCGTACGCGCTCTCGATAACGTAATATCACTGAATTTCTATCCCGTACCGTATGCGAGCATCACGAATGATGCATACAGATCTATAGGACTGGGAGTGTCCGGTTATCATCATATGCTTGCGGTGAACGGCATCAGATGGGAGTCAGAGGAGCATCTGGAGTTTGTCGACAAGGTATTCGAGACGATATGCTATGCGGCTGTGGAAGCCTCTTCAGAGCTTGCGAAGGAGAAGGGCGCGTACAGATACTTTTCCGGAAGTGAGTGGGATACCGGTGAGTTCTTCACACGCCGTGGCTATACATCTACTGAATGGGAAGCTCTGCGGAAGAAGGTCCATGAGAACGGCATGAGAAACGCGTACCTTCTCGCCATCGCTCCTACATCATCGACAAGCATACTCTCCGGTACCACTGCAGGAGTTGATCCTGTGATGAAGAGATTCTTCTATGAGGAGAAGAAGGGCAGCATGCTTCCCCGTACAGCTCCAGCCCTTTCCCAGAAGACATGGTGGTACTACAAAGCTGCCCATGAGATCGATCAGACATGGTCGGTGAGGGCTGCCGGTGTAAGACAGCGTCACATCGATCAGGCACAGAGTGTCAATCTCTATATAACGAATGAATACACGATGAGAGAGGTCCTGAACCTCTACATACTCGCATGGAAAAACCATGTGAAGACAATCTACTATGTGCGCTCCAAGAGCCTTGAGGTTGAGGAGTCCGAGAGCTGCTCAAGCTAGGAGGTGAGTATGGATGATCTGAAAAGAAGTCCTCTGTTCAATCCGGAGGGCGATACAGATGTTGACAGAAGAAGACTGGTCGGAGGCAATACCACCAATCTCAATGACTTCAACAACATGAAATACAAATGGGTATCCGACTGGTACAGACAGGCCATGAACAACTTCTGGGTTCCTGAAGAGATCAATCTCGCACAGGATCTGAAGGATTACCATAACCTCCTTTCTGCAGAGCGCACAGCATATGACAAGATACTCTCATTCCTTGTCTTTCTGGACAGTCTGCAGACTGCCAACCTGCCCAACGTGACAGAGTATATTACGGCAAATGAGGTCAACCTATGCCTTCATATCCAGACATTCCAGGAGTGCCTTCACAGTCAGGCGTACTCCTACATGCTCGACACGATCTGCTCTCCGGAAGAACGTAATGACATACTCTTCCAGTGGAAGACCGATGAGCATCTCCTGAAGAGGAACACATTCATCGGGAACTGCTACAACGATTTCATCGATAACCGTGATCTGTTTCACCTGATGAAGGTACTTGTGGCGAACTTCGTTCTCGAGGGAATCTACTTCTATTCCAGTTTCATGTTCTTCTACAACCTCTCCAGAAACGGGAAGATGCCGGGATCGGCACAGGAGATCAGATACATCAACAGGGATGAGAACACCCACCTCTGGCTCTTCAGGAACATGATCCTCGAGATGAAGAAGGAGGAACCCGAGCTCTTCACACCGGAACGCATCATGGTCTATCAGGAGATGATGGAGGAGGGCGTGAGGCAGGAGTGTGCATGGGGTGAGTATGTCATAGGTGATGACATTCCGGGACTGACACGGAAGATGGTCTCTGATTACATACATTACCTTGGTAATCTCAGATGGAGCAGCCTCGGATTCGGAACACTCTACCCGGGGTATGAGAATGAACCTGCTGACATGTCATGGGTTTCCCAGTACTCCAATGCGAATATGGTGAAGACCGATTTCTTCGAAGCCAGGAGCACGGCATACGCTAAGTCCACCGCGCTCATCGATGATCTCTGATGTGAAAAATACAGCCCCCGCTTCCAGTACCCGGGGGCTATTTTCAGGAATATCCTTGCCTACAGCGGCCATATATAGTGTCATATGAGAATGGCCGTAAGTCAATGAAATTCAGATCACGTTCTTGTTCTTCCATCTTCCGGAGATGACTCTAGTAAGATAGAGCGTTCCCCTCACACACCAGTCAATGTACATCGCATACCATACGCCTTCGATACCGAATCCGAAGACCCTGACAAGAAGGTATGCGAATCCGACACGGAAGATCCACATGGATGAGAATGAGGCGAGGAGTATGTATCTCACATCTCCCACAGCCTTGAGCATGTTCGGAAGCGTGAAGCCGAACGGCCAGACCAGAAGACACATGATGAGGCAGAGCCTTGCCATGGGTATGGCTCTTGAAATCGACTCGGGCTCCAGTCCGTATATGCTGATGACCTGAGGAGCGAGGAGGATCATCGGCAGTACAACCAGCGCGCATGATATGAAGACCATCACAAGCAGAAGCTTCGTGTAGTATGAGATATCCTCGAAGTTCTTCTTTCCGCGGCACTGGCCGATGACCGTTATCATCGCAAGATTGATACCGTTGCCGGGGATGTTGGAGTAGCTGTTGAAGTTGCCTATGACAGCATTTATTGCTATAGCGGAGGTCCCGAGACTTGTTGTCAGGGACTGCACAAGGATCTTTCCTACGTTGAATGCGGCGCCATCGAGGCCCGATGGTATTCCTATTCTGAGCATCCTCCTGATGAGCTCAGGAGAGAACGGTCCCTTTGTTATGCCGCTGAGACTGAGCTTGTCCGTTCCCTTGTGCATCAGGTAGAACATCACGATGCAGCCGATGAATCTTGACATGAATGATGCGATGCCGGCTCCTCTTGGTCCCATATCGAAGATGAAGATGAGTATGGCGTTTCCTCCGATGTTTATCGCATTCATCAGTGCTGACACCAGCATTGTCCTCACGCTCCTGTTCTCAGCACGGGAGAGTGCCGTGAGGGAGGAGTAGATCGCCAGAAACGGATAGGAGAGGAGGATTGGAACGAAGTAGTCATCGGTGTATTTCTTGACTTCCGGAGTGATGGTACCGAAGCAGAGGTCTATTACATGGCTTCTGACAGGAAGGACAATGAGAGTCATCATGACCGAGATGATCGAAGTGATGTATATGAGATTCTTCGCGCTGTCCTTCGCTCTGGTGCTGTCTCCCGATCCGATGTACTGTGCGACGACCACGGCTCCTCCTGTGGCGAATGCCGCGAAGACCTGTACCAGAAGGTTGGAGATCGTATCGACAAGAGATACCCCTGATACAGCCGCCTCTCCGTTTGACGATACCATGATCGTATCGGCCATGCCGATGAGTATTGAGAGGAACGAATCTATTATCAGGGGAATGATGAGCGCCGCGAGTGCACGGCGCGTATACATATGTTCTTTCCTTCCCTCAGCCATGCTACTTGGTCAGAAGACCCTCATCAGAATCAAAGTCCTTCTTCCTTATCTTCCTGAACTCGTCAACAAGACCCTGTACCGTAAGACTCTTCTTCTCCTCTCCTGACACATCAAGTATTATGTGACCTTCGTCCATCATGATCAGGCGGTTGCCGTAGTCGATTGCGAACTGCATGTTGTGTGTGACCATCATGGCTGTGAGGTTGAAACGTTCGATGTACTCCTTTGTCAGATCCATTACTATCTCGGCGTTTCTCGGGTCGAGAGCCGCAGTATGCTCGTCAAGAAGCATCAGTGAGGGTCTGGAGAGGGTAGTCATCAGAAGAGTGAGCGCCTGACGCTGACCGCCGGAGAGAAGACCCACATTGTCCTCCATCCTGTCCTCAAGTCCGATCTGCTTCAGCATCTCCCTGAACTGGGCCTTCCTTTCCTTCGTCAGTCCGAACTTCAGTCCTTTCATTCCCTTGAAGGATGCGAGGTTCATGTTGTCCTGAACAGACATGTTCGCACTTGTTCCTTTAGTGGGATCCTGAAAGATACGTCCGATCATGAACGCTCTCTTGTATTCAGGGGAGTTCGTGATGTCCTTGCCCTGAAGCTTTATCGTGCCGGATGTGACAGGGAAGGTTCCTGCGATCATGTTGAAGAGCGTGGACTTTCCCGATCCGTTCGAGCCGATCACACAGATGACATCTCCGTCATTCACAGTGAGGTTTATGTCCTCAAGTGCCAGTTTCTCATTCACGGTCCCCGGAAAGAAGACCTTTGTTACATGACTGATCTCAAGCATTGTTTCCCTCCGCGAATCCTTTCGTTCTCTCAAGCGCCTTCTTCTTCGCACCCTTCGCACTTGCCATCGCCCTTGTCTGTGCGACCGCGAGGGAGATTATAACGAGTATGCCTGTCAGGAGCTTGAAGTCGTTCGGTGTTATTCCGATAAGATATCCGTACTTTCTTCCAAGGAACATGAGACCCTTGTATATGATCGCTCCGAGAACAGCCCTGAGTGTTATGAGCGTGATCCTGTTGGATGAGAACAGGAACTCTCCGATCATTATCGCGGCAAGACCCTGGACGACCATTCCCTGTCCGAGGTTGGCATCGGCAAATCCCTGATACTGTGCAAGAAGTCCGCCGGAGAGGGCGATGAGACCGTTTGACAGCCCGAGTCCGATAAGCTTGAGAGTCGCAGGGTTCATTCCCTGTGAGATTATTACCTGCTCATTTCCTCCGAGGGCTCCGAGAGCCAGTCCCAGATCAGTTCTGAAGAAGAGATCCATCAGGCCTTTTACGATAAGAACCACGATGAGGGAGCCGATAAGGGATGCGAAAGCCGCAGGGACGAAAGAGAAGAACTCGGGAAAGAGTCTGTAGAGCGTGTCGACGCGTACAAGTGAGACATTCGCCTTGTTTCCGAGGATTCTCAGGTTGACGGAGTAGAGCATCGTCATCGTGAGAATACCTGCAAGAAGACCGGGAATATGGAGCTTGTTGTGTATTGTCGCTGTCACTATGCCGCAGACCACTCCGGAAAGGAATGCGAGTATGAGGGATGCGGGAATTCCCATGCCTCCCACAATGCACATTGTCGCTACTGCAGCTCCGGTGGCTACAGATCCATCACAAGTCAGATCGGCCAGATCGAGGATCCTGTAGCTGATGAGTATGCCAAGGACCATTATGGAGAAGATCAGGCCTTCTACGAAAATTCCTTCTATCATATACCGTTCCCAATATCGTGCTTCAAGCAAAGCAGAAGACCGCCTGTGGCGGCGGCCTTCATGCATTCTAGCATAGGTTTATTTTTCTGTCTTCACTCCGTCCTTGATCACGACGGCTGCTGAATCTATGAGATCCTGTGGGATCTCGATACCGAGAGTCTTGGCTGTATCGAGGTTGAACCAGAGCTCGAAATCAGCAGGATCGGTGAGGAACACCGTTCCGAGGGCTCCCGGATTCTCTCCGTTATGGATCTTCTCGATGAGCTTTCCGACCTCAACACCTATCGAATGGTAGTTGAATCCCCATGCGATAAGACAGTTGAGTCCGTTGATACCGGAAGGATCTGCCGAGAGCATCGGCTTTCCGGCCTTCGTGCAGACATCATCGACTGCCGCGATGGCGGAGATGACGTTGTTGTCTGTCGCGATATACACAGCATCGACACGGTCGATGATTGACTGGGTTGCCATCATGACCTCAGAGGAGTTGGCCACTGCGACCTCTACGAACTCAAGTCCGAGATTCTCACAGGCTGCTTTCGCGGCTTCCATGAGAACGACGCCGTTCTGCTCTCCTGATGAGTATACGTTTCCGATGACCTTGGCTCCTGTGAGATCGGAAAGAAGCTTGATCTGCTCCTCAACCGGAGTCATGTCGGATACACCGCAGATATTGCTCTCCTCGTCAGCGGAGTAGTTGTCCGCGACAAGTCCTGCATCCTGAGGGTCGGTCACAGCCGCAAAGAGAACAGGTCTGTCAGCGAATACGTTTGCAAGAGCCTGTGCGGATGCTGTTCCGATTCCGAGCACTATGTCACAATCCTCGCTCTTGAACTGCTGTGCGATGGATGCTGCCGTGGATATATCTCCCTGTGCGTTCTGGAAATCATAGCGGACAGGTATGTCTGTTCCTGCAAGGTAGTCCTGCATGCCGGTCTCAACTGCATCGAGTGCCGCATGTGAGAGGAGCTTCGAGACTCCGATGAGCACTGTTCCGTCATCAGCACTTTCCGTGCTGCCTCTTGCAATGAGGGCAAAGGAAGCCGCAAGAACGATCATGAGAGCAAATAGTCTTTTCATTTCCAACCTCCGTTGAAGTTAGATATGAATATAGCGGAAGCTGATTATTGATTCAATGTTGCGTATGCACGTTTCAGAATATTTATTCATTTTTCATTCTGTTTCCACTATGTATTCCGCGCTTCCGATGATGTCCTCCGGAATGGTTATTCCAAGCTTCTCCGCTACAGAGAGATTCACATAGAGCTCAAGATCATCGAGGTATACCGTACCTATGTCCGCGGGATCCTCTCCGTTCACGACTTTCTCAACGATCTCGCCAGTAAAAACTCCTGACGCGTAGTAGTCGAAACCACCCGCTGCAAGCACATCTGTCCCGTATGCAGATGTCACATCAGCGCTGAAAAGAGGGACAGATGCATCAGAACAGACATCGGAAAGCGATGCGATCGCAGATACCACAGTATTGTCTATTGCAACATACATTGCGTCCACACGGTCGATGATCGAGAGGGCTGCCATCCTGACTTCTGCGGAGTTCGCAACCGATGCCGTCACGAGTTCAGTACCGTCCTCCTCGCATATTTCCTTCATCTTCTCCATCGCGGAGATTCCGTTTGCCTCACCTGATGTGTAGATCATTCCGATACGCCTGGCTCCTGTCAGCCTTTCGATCAGGGCGTAGTGCTCCTCAGCCGGTACCTCGTCGGAAACACCACAGACGTTGGGTATCCCTTTCAGCCCGGCAGCTTCTGTGTCGGTGACGGAGGAGAAGATCACCGGGATGTCTGTGAAGACGTTCGCAAGCGCCTGGGAGGTCGGGGTGGCTATGCCTATCACAAGATCCTTTCCCTCCGTCCTGAAAAGCTGTGCGATCGATGCTGCTGTGCTGATCTCGCCATTGGCATTCTGTACCTCAATCTCAACATCCATGCCCGATGATTCCAGATAATCCCTGATTCCCTTCTCGATCGAGTCCAGAGCAGGGTGGGCAAGCAGTTTCGCTATTCCGATCTGTATTGTACCTGTCTCTCTAGCCCCTTCAGCCGATACCGGAAAGATAAGGAGTGATAACAGAATTAAGATTATAAGCTTTCTCATACGATTCTCCTTGTAGTAACATTACTATAGAAAGAATCACTGTCAAAGGTCAAGATACTTTTGAAAGAAACATCAGAAATCTATATCGAAAATCTCATCATCGAGGTCGTCATACTCGCTTTCCTCTCCGTCATCAGTGGCATTGCCGTCCACATCGGGAATGATGGAGAAGAGTTCTTCGACATCATCGTCCTCATCATCTTCAAAACACATGAGAAAAGTATACCACAGGCGCCGTTTCCGCACATATTTATGCCAGTATGGTCATAATTATATATGGTACAATAATATATGGAGGTTATATGAGAATATGGCAGGAAAATCTTGAGAGATGCTTCAGAAGCATGGATGAGCTCGGACCGGCTCTCGGCATTCCGGAAGATGAGCTGGAAAAGCTCAGGGATATCGGGGAACGCTATCCTGTATGCGTCCCTGAGTACTATCTGAACCTCATAGACAGGAATGACAGGCATGATCCGGTAAGGAAGATGTGCATTCCTGATCTCATGGAGTTCTCAGAGGGCGGAAGCATGGACACCAGCGGAGAAGGGGAGAACACCGTGATGCAGGGAATGCAGCACAAATACAGGCAGACTGTTCTCATCCTCTCGACGAATCAGTGCGCCATGTACTGCAGGCACTGTTTCAGAAAACGTCTTGTCGGTCTTTCATCCGAGGAGATCGCAAAGAGGATTCCTGAGATGGCTGAATATGTTAGCTCTCATCCGGAGATCAACAACATTCTCATATCGGGAGGAGATTCCTTCCTTTGCAGCAATGAGGTGATCAGACATTACCTTGAGACATTCTCCATGATCCCGAATCTGGAATTCATCCGTTTCGGGACAAGGACTCCGGTCACATTCCCTGAAAGGATAACAGGAGATGACGGAGAGCTTCTTTCAATACTCAAGGCAGCGTCAGAACGTATTGCGATAATAGTCGTGACACAGTTCAACCATCCGAGGGAACTGACTGAGGAGTCCAGAAAAGCCGTACGCTCACTGATTGACGCCGGTTGTACGGTAAGGAACCAGACAGTACTGCTGAAAGGAGTCAATGATGATCCTGAGACGCTTTCATCGCTGATGAACGGTCTTGTCTCCATATCTGTCTCACCATACTACCTTTTCCAGTGCAGGCCGGTTGAAGGAGTGAAGAACCAGTTCCAGGTCCCGATAAGGCGAGGGGCGGCGATCGTCGATGAGGCGAAGAAGCGCATGAGCGGACCGGGAAAGGCATTCCGTTATGCCATGTCCCATCCTACAGGAAAGATCGAGATACTTGGAGAATATGATGGGAGGATGCTCTTCAGATATCATCAGGCCAAGGATGAGTGCGACAACGCCAGGATTTTCACCAGACCGCTTTCCGATACGGAGTGCTGGTTCTCAGATCCTGACGGATGCTGACCGTTTTCTTCTTTTCGGTTTCTCCCTCAGATGCTATCATCAGCATATGCTCAGATACGCAGTACTATCGATGGGTGAAGCGGCAGGTACTTCACCGGAGAAGATTCTCAGAACCGTCTCAGCTCTGTCCGCAACTCCGGATGCGGGGATAATAGTGACGGGAGATCTCGGTGTGTTCACGAAGGTTTCGGAGGATCTGTCCATTGATCTTCCATTCACGGCCTATGTCGATGACAACAAGTCTCTCAGGAAGGCGGAGGAGAATGGTGAGAAGCTCATCTTCATGTCATCATCATCCATCGATATGGATACATTCCGCTATGGTATAGTCTCAGCGGACACAGGTCGTGCGTCATACAAAGCCCTGCAGTGTGCTGTCGATGCGATACAGAACGGCGCGGGACAGTCCCTTGTGACATGTCCAGTGAGTACCCTCGCGCTGCAGGCTGCAGGGTATAAGGAGAAGAGTGTCCATTCACTTCTTAGGACATTTGCACAGACTGACAGGCTGGAGAACATGGTCACGGCCGGGAATATAAACGCATTCGGTCTTACCCACAGACGCTCTGTACGTTCTGCAATCGAGAAGATCACCCGTGAGAATGTCATAGAGGCCCTCATCAAGATAGATGCTCTCAGGGTCTCAAGCTACTTCGATTCCTCTCTTCCTATCGCGGTGGGTTCACTGAATCCACAGAACGGAGACGGTACATGGCTCGGTGATGAGGAATATGATGCGATAATCCCTGCAGTCGAGATAGTGAAGAAGCTCGGGATGAATGTCGAGGGACCGATAGACTCGGAAGAGCTCTTCTCCAGAAGTGCCAGAGGTGAGTTCTCCTCAATACTCGTGATGACATCAGGAGAGGCTTTTGCCGCATGCGGTGCCGCTTCGCCTGATGAGATGCTGATAGTCTCCTGGGGGCTTCCGTTCCTGAGAATCGGACTTCCGGGCGATGCAGGGCTGGCTCAGGCCGGAAAGGGCACTGCCAGTCTGAAGGGGATGATACGCGCTGTGACCGAGGCGCTGGTGCTTCGTGACAACAGTTTTATGGTATGAACAAAAGGAGGAAAACAATGAAAAAGCTGATTTTACCTTTTCTGCTTTCTGTGCTGATGCTTGTATCATGTGCCACTGAGATTTCCGTGCGCTATATGCAGCCCTCAGAGATCAACATGGGATCGTACAGGAACCTCGCGGTAGCCTCTGTCGTTCCATACAGGGGCAGTGTCAGGACATCTGACTGGCTCCGTACGATCGATGCCGGCGCTTTCGGTATAAGGATAAGGCCGTCATACTCCCGCGACATAACGGGAAGTGTTGCAAGATACGCCACCGACAGGCTCGTCTCGACCCTGTCATCCACAGGCTACTACAATATTCTTCCTCCATCCTCGACAGATCCGATCCTCCGCTCTGGATGGGATCAGTCCAGGCAGCTCAGGAATCTCGGATACGATGCGGTGATGATCCCCCGTATCGATGCGATGGACATCGATGAGCATATCTACTCGATCCAGAGATCATCCACAGAGTATGATGCATATGATCACTCGTACTATACGGTCTATTACTATGATTACTATGTGAAGCAGGTTGCGACCATCACATATACAGTCACTGTCATAGACACCCATACAGACAAGATAATAGCCACGAGATCATTCACCGATTCCAGAACCCATACGGAGTCCGTCGATCCTGATTTCCCGCGCTTTGACAAGGCAGAGACTCTCTTCCAGCGCATGATCAGAGGTTTCGATACAGGTCTCATCCGTCTCTTCGTGCCTACGGTCAGAAGCTATGATGTGGCTCTGATGGACAACAAGCCGGAGATCAAGGAGCTGAAACCGGCATATGATGCTGCAAAGGACGGGAACATCCAGTACGCCCTTGATTCCTTCCTCTCAGAGTGGAAAACATCAGGTCATGTTCCGTCAGGATACAATGCCGCAATCCTCACAGCAGCCACCGGAGATGTTCCGGGAGCGATAGCGATTGTCGATGAGGTCATGAAGGTCACAGGGGACTCCAAGGTCTCAAGACTTGCCGCGGATCTCAGGCGTGTGGAGAGCAATAACGAGGAGGCTGAGAGACAGCTTACGGCTGTTCCCGCGTCGGAAATGATACCGGATGAGGTGGGTCCTGACTACTCGATCTACGACTATCTTACACGATGAGGGCAAAAGTACTTTATAAGTATTAATGTATTTTTGTAAATTTTCTTCATTTGATATCCTCGTATGATATCTTATGATGTTTAAAATGCGGTTTTGAACATCACATTCCATCATTTTCTTGAAGCAATCAGAGGCTTTTCAGGCTACTGATTGCTTTTCCTTTCATTTTTCATCACTTTTTTGCAGTTTCACCGCCTTCTGCTATAATTCTTTTCCAGATGGCAATGCCCATTGTAAGGAGGTAGCAAATGCTGCTGAACATGACTATTGCGAACTTCAAGTCCGTAAAGTCTCCGCAGACGATCAGCTTTCAGGCGGTGAAGGACTCACGTCTTTCCGCATCGAAGGTCGTCAGCGTAAATGACCGCCTCAATATCATAAAGACCAGTGCGATCATCGGACCCAACGGAGCAGGAAAGAGCTCGTTCGTCCGTGCGCTTGAGGTTCTGAAGAGGATCGTTATGGCTGCAGATGGACCGGAGAATCCACTGCAGGGAACACTTACCGGCACAACATTCGCATATGGCATAGACAAGGCGACACCGGCTACTATCCAGATCGAAGTGCTTCTGAAGAAGGGTGACGGAACTGAGGAGAATCCCACGACAATTGCCCGCTATACGCTGAAGGCGAACAAGGAGAGGATCTACGAGGAGTCGCTCTACTACATCATCAACAACTCGAAGAAGCTGATGTTCGAGCGTACCCTCGGAGAGGAGCTCGGTTCATATGACTACCGCTTCGGAAAGCTCTACAGAGGTGAGAAGAAGAGACAGGCCGCGAAGCTTCCTGAGAACAGGACATTCCTCGCAGGATCTGCGAGAAAGGGCGGGCAGACATCTCTTGAGCTCTATACCTGGTTTGACAAGACCCTCAACATACTTCCGATGGGAGTCAGCTCCAAAGCTGAGGCCTATGCATGTGGGATGCTCAAGGCCCATCCCGGCTGGGGTGAGCAGATCCTGAATTACCTCTGGGCTCTGGATATCACCGACATATCGAGAATCGAGGTCAGGACGAGCGACAATGGAGAGGATCATCTGAGATTCACCCATATCTATGTCAATGACAAGAAAGCTGAAGGATATGCGAACATGTTCCAGGGAGAGAGCCTCTCTCTTAGAAGGCTTACCGTTATGGGATTCGCTTTCTTTGAGGCGTTCATCACAGGAAAGACGCTTGTCATCGATGATTTCGGCCAGCTTCTCCATCCGGATCTTCTCTGCCATCTTGTCGAGATATTCGAGAACTGCGACAAGGAAAGCCAGATGCTTGTTGTCGATTGCAATCCGTCACTGCTCCGCGATGGGCTTCTCCGCCGTGATGCTGTATGGTTTGCGCAGAAGGATCAGGAGAGTTCGACAGTCTACTATTCGCTCTCCGATTTCAAGGGTGCACGTGGAAAGATCCCGACTTCAAGAAGGTACATGCAGGGTGCTTTCGGTGCATTGCCGATAACAAGCGAATTCTACTTTGTGCATGATGGAACACCGGTAGAGCCGGAGAAGAGCGAGGAGGAAGCAAATGATTAAGCGCAGGAAGAACATAACAGCGCCGAAGCAGACACTGCTTCTTGTGTGCGCAACGGAGGCTGAGGCTCTTTACTTCTCGCAGATGCGCAAGGATTGCAGATATGTCAATCTTACTGTTCTTGCAGCCCCGAATGCGAAGAATCTGAAGGCTCTTGTGGATTATACGGCTAAGGAACGCAACCATGGGAAGTTCGATTCTGCATGGGCTCTGTTCGGTTTCGATGATGTCGGGACAACTGTGGATGAGATAAAGGAGATGGATGAGTATGTGCAGAAGAAGAAGGTGAGACTCTGCTATTTCAATCCTACGTTCGAGCTCTGGTTCATATTCCACCTTGGCGCTCCTGGCTCATTCCTCAGTGATATCACGCCGCTGAAAGGTAAGCTTGCGGAAGCTCTTCCCGGGTATGAGTTCACTCCCGAGTACCTTCTTACCAAGGGTCTCAATATGCATATCAGGCTATTCCCAAGACATGCTCAGGCCGATATCAATGCACGCAATTACAATGCTGCTGCGAGGGCTGCGACAGGTCTTGATGCAACCACCATGCCTCTTCTCAATGAGGATATAACGGCAATCTGCGGATCTGCGGATATGTCGCATAACCAGAAGGTGAGAAGATAGTAATGGAGGCAGTCCCTCTTCTACTCAGTCTGATAGC
>CALXON010000035.1 GCA_944389985.1 uncultured Spirochaetaceae bacterium
GATAACACGGACAGGGAACTACTAACATACGGCATCTGGAAAATCCAGCTTGATTAAATCAACTTCTGAGTTTACCATCTTTCTGTTGGAGTAAGATATGAATTCACAAGGTGCCCGTATTAAAGAACTCAGAGAAAAGAAGAAGATGACTCAGGAAGAGCTCGGCAAGGCAATAGGAACGACCAAGCAGAACATCTTCAAGTATGAATCCGGAGCTGTCGACACGATTCCCAACAAGAGGCTGATAGCGCTTGCTGAGGCTCTTGATACAGAGCCCTGGGACATACTCGGCTGGGACGGTCCATGGAACAGCAATACAGGAGACAAGTACATCTCAGTCCCCCTTATCTCCCAGAAGATCTCTGCAGGATACGGTGAGGATTTCCTCGATGATGACAGCATCACGATGAAGAGAATTCAGATACCTGAATCCCTGACGAAAGGAGTTGCGGATAAATCAACGCTTGTGAGTGCCGAGGTTAAGGGTGACAGCATGATCGATGCGAACATCTACCCTGGAGACTATGTTTTCTTCTCGAAAGGTCTTATAAAGGGAGAGGGTATCTATGTGATAGCCTTTGCCGGAGACATAATGGTAAAACGGCTTTCCTTTGATGCGCCGAGGAACAAGCTCAGCATCATAAGCGAGAACAAGAACTACCCGGTACGCATCATCGATGCAGAGTCAGATGGTGTGAGGATACTGGGCAAGGTCATCGGCTGGATACACAATGAAATGGTCTGAGTCTTGACTGACAATGATATTTGTGGCAGTTTCCTCTCTGCTGCAACAATGCGACATGAAGGCGGCGACAGCTGCCTTTTTCTTATCCAGGAGCTCTATGAAAACAGACCTATCATCAGTTCTGAACAGTGAACAGGCGGCTGCCGCATCGACAATAGAAGGACCACTGCTGATCATCGCAGGAGCAGGTTCCGGCAAGACCCGCATGATCACCTACCGCATAGCACATATGCTTGAGGAGGGAATTGATGAGAAGAACATACTTGCACTGACCTTCACGAACAAGGCCGCGAAGGAGATGCAGGAGAGGATACAGGCTCAGGTCGGACGACAGCTGAAGGACCTCACGGCATCGACATTCCATTCATTCGGACTCGGACTGCTGAAACAATACATCCAGCATATCGGATACCACAATGATTTCACGATTTACGACACCAACGACAATGAGGCCCTGATAAAGAACTGTATAGTCGCATGTGGTTATCAGATACCGGATTACAACGTGAGATCCCTCCTTTCATTCTTCAGCAACCTCAAGACAGGCAGAGAGAAGATGGAGAATCCTGACGGTGCCATCGCAGAGATCTACAGGGAATGGCGACTGACACAGAAAGCATACAACGTCGTTGACTTCGATGACCTCATACTCCTTCCGATAAAGATCTTTGAGGAAAAGCCATGGATACTTGAGAAGGTCCAGGACCGCTTCAGATACATCATGGTCGATGAGTTTCAGGACACATCCCTTTTGCAGTACCGTTTCATATCGATGATCGCATCAAAGTTCAGGAACATCGCCGTTGTCGGTGATGATGACCAGTCGATCTACTCCTGGCGTGGAGCGAACTACCAGAACATAGTGATGTTCGAGCATGATTTTCCCGAGAGAAAGGAATTCAGACTTGAGCGGAACTACAGATCAACGGGTAACATCCTCAAGGCCGCCAATGCCCTGATCGTCCATAACACTGAAAGGAAGGACAAGAAGCTCTGGACGGAGGAAGGGACAGGTGCTGCCATCTCAATAAAGCACCATGATACCAGCAGGGAAGAAGCCGGATGGATCGGTGCACAGATCAGGAACGATATGAAGATCCGTGACCTCAGGTATGGGGATATCGGAGTGCTTGTCAGGACGAATGCCCTGATCACTGAGCTGGAGAATACCTTTACTGAGATGAACATTCCTGTAAGGATCTCAGGAGGTCAGAGCTTTTTCGACCGCAGGGAGATCCGTGACATCCTCTGCTATCTCAAGGTCCTTCTTAACAGGAATGATGACACATCCCTTCTGAGGATTATAAACACGCCAAGACGAGGTATAGGAAGGACAACCATAGAAAGACTCAGGAAACATGCTGATGAGAACAACATCTCACTGTACGAAGCCATAGCGGAGATGTCCGGCTCATCCTCTCCTTTCCGGGATGCAACGAAGCAGAGTCTCAGGTCCTTTCAGGAGAAACTTGCGGGATGGGAGAAGAGCGCGGGTACGGAAAACATCATAGAGCGCATTGTCAGTGATACAGGATATGAGGCGATGCTCTCCGAGGAATTCCCGGATGCACCTAAGGCCGTAGACTACCGCATGCATGGTATAGAGATCCTCTCTGACCGGCTGAAAAGGTATCTCAGGCAGAATCCCGAAAGCACGATGAAGGATTACATCAATGCCGTGACACTCGCAGGTGATGAGAATGAGGATGACAGCAACAAGGTCAATCTTATGACCATGCATGCCTCCAAAGGACTGGAGTTCAGGATAGTCTACCTCTCAGGAATAAATGACAGCATCATCCCATCCTCCCGTGCTCTCGAGGAGAATCCTGCAAGCATCGAGGAGGAACGGAGGCTCTTCTATGTCGCCATCACAAGAGCAAGGGAAAGACTCATCATCAACTACTCCGACACCCTCATCCTCCATAACGGAGAGGAGAAGAGCGCGATCCCCTCAAGATTTCTCGAGGAAATTCCTTCGGAGCTTTTCAGGAATGAGGAGATGAGTGCTGAAGACCGGAAGAAGGCTCAGGCTGAAATGCTTAAAGAACTTATAGCAAAACGATTTTCAAAACAATGAATTACAGTAAGTAAATATATTTCAGTTATTGTGTTCAAATTGAATAATCAGCTGTTTTCATTTCAAAAATATATCAGAACAGAATGGTACCTGTTGATAATAAATACAAAACCATGCCTCCCGGAAAGAGAGGCACGGTTCTCACCGGCTCTATGATACAGAAAACCTACTCTGCGTGATTCTTCTGAAATTCCTTGAGAGCGAACCTGACTCCGGCGGCCCATCCAAGGCCCATATCCGAAAAGAGCGTCTCAAGCTCTGCCTTGAAAGAGGGTTCAATCGAGAAGGTCGTCAGGACTTTCTTCTCCTTATTCGAGAACAGCTGTTTCGCCTTGATTCCGCTCAGACTCTCGTTTCCAATTTCCTCTGTTTTCCTCAGTGCCATTTTTTACTCCCCTATCTCCAGATGCTGCTGTCAAGATCCTTGATAGCCTGCTGCGTAGCAACTTTCAGTCCCCTGCCTCTGACCTTGTAGAGTTGCGGAACCTTTCCAGCTTCCTGAGCCTTCCTGAAAAGAGGATCAACAGGGATCCTGTATACAAGGAATCTGCCGGAAGCTTCTGCTGCGCTGAATATGTCACGATGCTGCCTTATTCTTTCATCATAAGAATTTATGATGATTTTATTATGCTTTACAGCAGCTCTCATGTTCTTCTTCAGCTTTGCCAGCTCATCTATGAATATCTCAAGCCCGTCGAGGCTGAATACCTCAGGCGTCATGGGCGTTACGATTTCATCGCTTGCAATAAGCGCGGATCTCTCAAGTCTTCCCAGACCGGGTGAAAGATCGAGTATGATGTGGTCATACTCCTCAGATACTTCCTTCACCAGATCCTGGAGAATGAATGGCTCTTCTGCAAGCTTCGTCTCGCTGTAATTCTTGAGAGTGCCCCCGATTCCAAAGGTCGGAAGAATGCTCAGATTCTCTAATCCAGGGGCGACAACTATCGCATTGCCAACATAACAGCGGCCCTGAAGCACGTCAGAGAGCTCATACTTAGGAGGTTCACTGAGGAACCAAGAAGAGAGGTTCCCCTGAGGATCACAGTCAATTACCAGTGTCCGAAAGCCTTCCATGGCAGACTGGCAGGCAAGAGTACCGGAAATCGTAGTCTTTCCTACTCCTCCCTTCTGCAGATGGAATGCTACCGTCTTTGACATTGATCCTCCAAAACTATCAGTGATTATATGCTATAAAGCAGACAACCTCAATCGTTTTTTATAAAAAACAATATTCATCAAATTAAAATTATATCAATAATATACAGTTTTACCTTATTCATGATAGTGAAAAAATATTTAAATGAAATCATTACAAATGAAACCTAATTAATTCAGTTTCAATCTTAATATATATTATTTTATTTATCATTCCATTTTAGGAGTATTAATTTTTAATTATATTATATCTTTTACGATTGCAGGTTCGGATGTACAATCTTGGTATGAGATTCATAAGCTGGAACGTAAACGGACTCAGATCCTGTCTGAAGAAAGGATTCCTGGACTTCGCATTGTCCTCTTCCCCTGATATTCTTGCGATACAGGAAGTGAAGGGATCTGCAGAAAGCATTGATACTGAGATTCCGGGATATAAGGCCTTCTACAGCTTTGCTGACAGAAAAGGATACAGCGGTACCGCTGTCTTCACAAAGCTTGATCCGCTGAATGTGACCTACGGACTTCCTGATGATGAGTACAACCATGAAGGAAGGATCATCACACTTGAATTCGATGACTTCTATTTCATCAATGCATATGTCCCGAACAGTCAGGAGGAATTGAGACGCATCGGCTTCCGTATCGCCTTTGATGATGAGCTGAGAAAGTATATCTCCGGACTCCGGACGACAAAAGGAGTCATTCTGACAGGAGATCTGAATGTTGCAAGGACACCGATGGACCTCAAGAATCCGAAACCGAATGAAGGACACGCAGGGTACTCCAGAGAGGAACGTGAGAGCTTCGAGAAGCTCATTGAGTCAGGCATGACAGACTCTTTCAGGCACTTCTATCCTGATAAAACTGGTGCGTACACCTGGTGGAGCTACATGTTCCATGCAAGGGAGAAGAACGCCGGCTGGCGTATCGATTACTTTCTGGTATCGGATGAACTCAGAGAGAGGATGAAGGATGCAGGAATCTTCTCAGATGTCATGGGTTCGGATCATGCTCCGATATTCCTCGATCTCTCATAAGACAATGCCGGACAGGTAGTCCGGCAGTCAT
>CALXON010000036.1 GCA_944389985.1 uncultured Spirochaetaceae bacterium
ACTCAGATATTTCCTGTATTTGAGATTCGTGCGCGTGATGAGGAATGCGAAAAGTCCTCCATATAGTATTGCGACCGCGCATGAACCGACTGATAGCCATATTGTGTTCAGCAGAGGCTCCCACAGATTTCTCTTCGCAAGCTGTGATGTGAAGAGATCTATGTAGTTCACTGCCGTGTAGCCGCTGCTTCTGCCCGTGAGATACTCATCTATCGTTCCCGGATGGACCTTTATGGTGTCCTCGACGATAGCTACTATCGGGGCGACCGTACTGATTGTCAGCACTATTCCCATCAGCAGCAGTATTACATTCTGCGGCTTTGAGAAGAATGTCCTTATCTTGTTCCTGATAAGAACGTGCTGTGAGATAGTTGCTGTTTTTCCTGTCATAGATTTTCCTGTAATGGAATGCCCCCGCGGAGAGCAGGGGCATCAAGCTAGGCCCTCACTTTTCAGGAAGGCGTGTACTTTGAAAGCATTTCAATCCAGCTTCCGACTGTGAACGATACGGATGCGCAGTATGAAGGATCCTCGAGAACGAGTCTCTCATCTGCAAGCCACCAGTCGCCGCCACGGTCATTGAGTGCAGGATAGAGAACAGTTGTTCCGTCCTCTGCCATACCGCCGGTCTTGTGCTGATAGATGGCCTCTGTCTCTGCTGCTACGTTAGGATTGGATGAATAACCTCCGATATCCTTGCCCCATGCCGAGAAGCCGTCTGCAGTGTTGACCATGTATGCGATGAATGCACATGCTGTCCATGGAAGTGGTGAGTTGTCGGTCACGAAGAGGTAATGGCAGTAGCCATAACCGCCGAATCCCTGATAGCCGTCATTGTATGCGGCGATATCAACGTTCTTCTTCGAGACAGTAGCAGACTCCTCAACGCTTCTGAGCTTGGAGTATACGATGAGTCCGAACTGATCTGTTGCGGATGCGGATACGAGCGTGTTGCAGATAGGTCCGTCATCGGTCTGTGCGTTGTAGCTCTCAACCCAGAGCTTGATCCAGGCAAGAGCGTACTTTCCGTTCTCACCGAGTCCGAGGTCCGAAGCATCTCCTGCTACAGCGTCGATTGTCGGCTGGAACACTGCCTGCTCTTCTGCCGGGAGAGCGTCAAATGCGCTCTTGAGCTCTGCTGCATACTTGTCAGCTGTGAGCATGTAGAGGAAGTTCTTTCCGACGATCTCAGAGTCGATATCCATGAAAAGGCCATGCTCGCCAGGTGCTACGAAATCCCATACGTTGTCGAATGACTTGGCACCTGTGTTGTTGTACATGAAGACCTTGTTGAGAGTCTGGAGCGGGAGATAGCCTGTGTAGTCTGCAGCTGTCGTTCCGTTCGCCTCTGCCCATTCCTTAGGAATGAATGTGTCAAGGATTCCTGTCCTGACCATCTTGCTCTCGATCTGGTTTCCATCCTGGATGAGTGTCATGGCGAATGTTCCGGTGCTCTTGAGAGAGTCTGCCGTGAGCTGATCGAAGATCTTGTTGTTCTTCGGCTGCTGCCACTCATAGTTGAGGGTGTAGTTCGGATCGATAGTCTGAAGATATGATATGAAGAGCGGGAGAGCTGTCTTTCCGCGGCTTGAGTTTCCAACGCCGTAGAACATCTTTCCGTTTGACTCCTCTATAGCTTTCTTCGCGAGTTCCTCCATTGTCATGCCTTCAGCCTGCTGGATGATCTCCTCGACAGGAGAGAGTGAAGAAGAGGCTGCTTTCTCGTTGCTGCCGCTTGCGAAAACCGGCACCACGATGAGTGCGAGAACGAGAAGACCTGCTAATGCCTTTCTCATATGTGTTTCCTCCTTTATGTTAGAAAACTGTTAATTCTACGTTATGGAATTGTAACATATAAAACCGCAGATAACAGAAAAACTGTATAAGATGGGGAAAAATAATCCGGAAGGCTCAGATACCGGCCGCATTTCTGCGGCGAATGCAAAAACTGCTTAATCCGTACCTGTTATGGTCAGTTACTGACCGGATGTTACCCTGATAATATGATCATTTTCACTAACTTATTCCGTTGTATGTATATATTCACTACGCTATTATGAAATGGCGGTATTTCTCATAATCCAGCTATGTTTGCAAACCTCCTGTCCTGAAAGTGGAAAGCGGGAAAATGCTGGGATATAATTTCCTCATGAGGAGGTACAGCATGCAGAAAGTTGATTACAGGCAGCTTGAGCTGAATCCATTTACAGTCATAGGTGAAGAGTCTTTCCTGCTGACGGCGGGACGCCCTGATTCATGGAATACCATGACAGCTGGCTGGGGCGGTTTTGGATACCTCTGGCAGCAGCCCGTGGTCTTTGTCTTCGTCAGGGAGTCCAGATACACTTTCTCATTCCTCAGGGACTGTCCCTCATTCACGCTTTCTTTCTTCTCTCCCGAATACCGTGAGGCGCTGGAGTATTGCGGCAGTCATTCCGGAAAGGACGGGGATAAAGCGGGAAAGGCCGGCGTGACTCCTCTCGATATTGACGGTTTTGTCGCATTCGAGGAGGCCAATATGATCATCACATGTACCCGACTTGCCTCGGTGAAGCTTGACGGGACCGTGATTGACGAATCTCTTTCAGACCTCTATCCTCAGGGCGACTGGCATCATATGTTCATAGGCAGAGTCGAAGGGGTTTATATAAATTAAATGGATCATTCTGTTCTTCTTTCGCTGATGTACCGTTCACGTTTCTTTGAGGAGAAGGCGGAAGAGGCCGGACTGGCAGGACTCATCCACGGAACATACCATCTTTCAATAGGACAGGAAGGAACCTCCATAGGTCTTACTTCAGGTCTGATGCCGTCTGACTGGATCGTTCCAACCCACCGCTGTCACGGATACAACATAGGGCGCGGTTCCGATCCCTTTGCAATGTTCTCAGAGATGCTCGGGTCACGCTACGGGTTGTGTAAGGGTATCGGGGGATCAATGCACATGACCGATACATCAACCTGCAATTTCGGCTCCTCGGCCGTTGTCGGGTCGGGAATAAGCCTCGCAGGCGGAATAGCCTATGCCCTGAAGGAGAAAGGGGAGAAGTCCATTGCCGTAGCAATATTCGGAGACGGAGCATCATCGAGAGGAACACTCCATGAGATGATGAACATGGCTTCAGTGTTCCACCTTCCTCTGCTGTTCTTCCTTGAGAACAACCATTATGGCATGTCCGCATCATCTTCAAGGATGATAAGCACCGGAAGCATATACAGGAGGGCTTCCGGCTATTCAATGAAGTCTGAGCTGATTGACGGGAATGATGTCATGGCTGTCCATGATGCTGTCAGGGCTGCAAGGGAGTACATCCTCTCGGAATCTGAACCGTTCTTCATCGAGGCCGATACCTACAGACTCAGAGGACACAGCCGTTCCGACAGATGCGTGTACCGCACAAGGGAAGAGGAGAACGAGTGGAGATCAAAGGATCCCATCCGCAGATTCGAGACTTTTCTGAGAGATGCCGGACTCATGGATGAATCGGAGATCCACTCCATAAAGGATAAGGAGCAGTCCGTGATTGACGACGCATACTCCCGTGCGCTCTCTGTTAAAGATGATGTGATCACGGTTTCTGAGATGAAGGGTCTTGTCACATCAGAGGAAAGGGGCAGGGAATGCTCAGGAAGTGTCCATCACGGAAGTTACAGGAAAGCTGTATATGAGGCTCTGGATGAGTCTATCTCCACAGATCCTTCTGTCAGGGTGATCGGGGAGGACATCGGTGTTTATGGAGGATGCTTCGGAGTGACTGGTGATCTCTGTAAAAAGCATCCGGGAAAGCTTCTGGAGACTCCGGTGTCTGAGGAGACATTCACAGGAATGGCAGCCGGGGCTGCCGCTATGGGCCTCCGCCCCTGCGTGGAGGTCATGTATGGTGATTTCTCAACACTGGCTTCCGATGCGCTCATAAACCATGCCGCAAAGCTCCGTTTCATGTCTTCCGGTCAGCTTTCATGTCCTATGGTCTACCGGACACCGGTCGGCGGCGGAACCGGACACGGCCCCCAGCATACTCAGTCGCTTGAGACAATGTTCATAGGAGTTCCCGGGCTCTTTGTTGTCGCACCTTCGGATCCTTACTCTGCAAAGGCACTTCTCAAGAGTGCGTTCCTGATGGATGATCCTGTGCTCTTCTTCGAGCATAAGGCTCTGTATGGTGAAGAGGGGGACATAGGGGATGAGAACACATACCTTCCGATCGGAAAGGCTATTGTTCACGGAAATGGTTCCGCTCTCCTCGCAATCGGTTATTCAAAGGCGTTCCGGACAATGATGAGAGCCCTGAGTGATATCAGGGAGAAAGTCACATTCATAGACCTCGCAACCATATATCCTCTGGATGAGGAGACTCTGAAGAGGGAGTTCCGGCGGATCGGGAAAGCTGTTATAGTCCAGGAGCCTGCAATGGGCGGAAGTGTCGCTGAATCCGTGTTCAGGGTCCTGGCTGATGCTGGTGAGGTCCATGGCAATGTTGAAATAGTGTCTTCGCTTCCTGTTCCGCTTCCTTCTTCTGCTGTACCTGAATCCGAAGTCCTTGTATCCAGTGAGAGGATACAGAGGGCTGCGTTTTCTCTTATGAGCTGAATTTTTGGATGTATGTAATTGTTTCAGGTATAATTTAAATATGCAGATGAAGGAATTGCCGCTGTATCTCCGGATCTCTATAGAAGAGTACCTTGAGCATAAAGATGACAGGTATCATTGGGATATGTATTGGGACGATCTTTATGGTTCAATCAATAGTGCTCAGCATGATGGTGTGATCTCTTTATCAGAGGCAGATGATCTTCGTAAGAAGTATCTATATGGTGATTAATAATATTCTTGCTGAAAGAATGCAGGATATCCGCGAGAAATACATGTTCTGATCTGGCCGGGTATTCTCTTGCTGTCATGCATCCGACCATTTGAAATTTCTATTGCTTTACATATAATGCATAGAGTATTTTCTTTATTTCGCTAAAGGGGTTTTCTATGGATATAGATGTGAAGAATCTCCATCCGCTAGAGGTAAGGCTTCTCCGCCATGTCTCTGCGGGTGAGGATATCACGCCGGAGAGGATCATCCGCGACCTTGATTACAAGGTGGGACAGTCCAATCAGGCGTTTTCATGGCTTTCAGCAAAAGGACTTGTCGAGGAGAAATCCAGAAGCCACAGAATAAGCTATGAGCTTACGGATTTCGGACGTACGGAGCAGCTTGAAGGACTGCCTGCGGAGAGGATATTCGCATTTATAACCGAAAATGGTCCGCATACGCTTCCAGAGATCGCAGAAGCGCTTTCCCTTGAGAAGAGTGATGTCGGTTCCGCTTTCGGACTTCTCTCATCAAAGGGATCCGCGAAGATGAATGATGAGAAGAAGGCTGAGCCTGTTTCCTCAGAGCTTCCTGAGGATGTGAAGCTGCAGCGCGCTCTTCTCAACAAAGCTTCCGGTACAGGTTCGATCGATGAGACGGAGCTCTCAGAGACTGAGAAGAAGGCGATCGCCGCTCTTGCGAAGAAGCGTGGTGCACAGAACTCCGCTTTCAGGATCGTCGAGCGCGATGAGATCATCTACAACCTCACTCCGGAAGGAGAGAAGGCGAAGAAGGCTCTTCTTGAGGCGAATATAACAGGAGAGGAGTTCGGAATCCTCACACCTGAGATGATCCAGACTGGATCATGGAAGAACGGTACATTCCGCCCGTATGGAATCAACGCGCCGACATCAAGACTCATTCCCGGACGCAGGAACGCATACTCAAGCTATCTGCAGTGGGTGAAGGACAAGCTCATAGCCCTCGGTTTCGAGGAGTTCGACGGACCGCTTGTGGAGAATGAGTTCTGGAACGGCGATGCTCTTTTCATGCCTCAGTTCCATTCCGCCAGGGATATCCATGATGTCTACTATGTGAAGGATCCCGTGCACTGCAAGAAGATCGATGAGCCATGGCTTTCACAGGTCGCTGCGACCCATGAGAATGGCTGGAACACCGGTTCAAGAGGCTGGGGATACACATTTGACCATGAGTTCACTAGGCGTCAGGTCCTCAGAAGCCAGGGAACGGTACTCTCTGCGCATCAGCTCACGAAGGCACACATACCAGGCAAGTATTTCGGCGTCGTCCGCTGTTTCAGATATGACCAGGTCGATGCGACCCACGGTGCTGATTTCTACCAGACCGAGGGTATTGTCCTTGGAGAGGATGTGAATCTCAGGAACCTTCTCGGACTTCTGAAGATGTTCGCTGAGGAGATCGCAGGAGCTGAGGAAGTGAAGTATGTTCCCGGCTATTTCCCGTTCACAGAGCCTTCAATAGAGGTTCATATCAAGCATCCGGTCCTTGGCTGGTTTGAGCTTGGCGGTTCCGGTATTTTCCGCCCGGAGGTCACTAAGGCCCTCGGTATCGATGTTCCTGTTCTCGCATGGGGCCTCGGAATCGACAGAATGGCGCTCATGCACCTCGGACTCAATGATCTCAGAGAGCTCTTCACTCCTGACATCGAGAGCGTAAGGACAAGGAGGGGAAACTAAATGCCAAAGATCGAAGCACCTGAAAAGATATTCTTCTCTCTTCTTGGAAAGAAGATGACCGATGATGAGCTTATCGACATCTTCCCTGTGGCCAAGGCGGAACTTGATGGTCATGATGTGGAAGGACATGTGCTCAAGATCGAGCTCAATGATACGAACAGACCTGATCTCTGGTCTCCTGCAGGAGTCGCAAGAGCGCTTAAATGCTATGAGAGTTCAGAGATTCCGCAGTATGATTTCTTCTCAACAAAGGATGATGAGAAGCCTTCAGACGGCAGATGCGTCATTGACGATGAGTCCGCAATCGGTATCCGTGATTACTCAATAGGATTTGCCGCAAAGGACTGCAAGGTCGACAACGACATGCTCATCAACCTCATCCAGAGCCAGGAGAAGCTCTGTTTCAACTTCGGAAGGAAGAGGAAGACCATAGCAATGGGAATCTACCGCTCTGATCTGATCAAGTATCCTGTGCATTATGCCGCGGTGGATCCTGACACGACAAAGTTCGTACCGCTCGGGATGACAGAGGAGCTTTCTCTGAGGGAGATCCTCATGAAGCATCCCAAGGGAAGGGATTATGGATACATCGTGTCATCCTTCCCGCGTTTCCCGTACCTGTATGATGACAACGGTGACACGCTCTCGTTCCCTCCTGTCATCAACAGTGCGCGCATCGGAGCTGTGGAGGTAGGGGACTCCGATCTCTTCATAGAACTTTCCGGCCCGATACTCGACGATCTTCTTCTTGCTGCATCCATTCTGGCCTGTGATATGTCAGATATGGGCTTCGAGATCCTTCCTGTGAAGGTTAAGTTCGCAAAGGATACACCGTATGGAAGGGAGATCACCGTTCCGTACTACTTCCAGAAGGATGTTCATGCATCGACAGAGCTTATCTCGAAGAAACTCGGTCTTGAGCTCAGCGCTGAGGATTCCGTCAGGGCTCTCGAGAGAATGGGGGTGAAGGCATGGAAGGATGGCGATGGTGTTACAATCCATGTGCCTGAATACCGCAATGACTTCCTGCATGCTGTGGATATCGCAGAGGATGTAATGATCGGCCATGGCCTTCAGAACTTCGAGCCTGTGATGCCTTCTGACTTCACGATCGGACGTCTCTCTCCTGTTGAGGAGTTCTCCAGAAAGGTGAAGGAGATTCTCGTGGGACTTGGTTTCCAGGAGATGATGTACAACTACCTCGGTTCGAAGAAGGAGTACATAGACAACATGCATGTCTCCGGCGACAATGCTGTATTCATTGCCAATCCGATGAGTGAGAACTATGAGGTCATCAGACCGTCTGTTCTGCCATGTCTTCTTGAAAGCGAGAGTGTGTCAGGTCATGCTGTCTATCCTCACAACATCTTTGAGATCGGAAAGATCACTGTCCGTGATGACAGTGACAACAGCGGAACGGTCACGAAGGACAGCCTCGGTTTCTTCGCATCCGATGCGAAGATCGGCTATAACGAAGCTGCTTCGTATATCAACACGCTGATGTACTTCCTCAGAAAGGAGTACACACTTCAGGAAGTCAAGGATGATCCGAGATTCATCCCCGGCCGTGCAGCTGAGATCGTTGTCGACGGCAAGGTCGCAGGAATCTTCGGAGAGACACATCCTCAGGTTCTTGAGTCATGGGGCTGTTCGATGCCTTCGATTATGGCAGAGATCGATCTCGGAACACTCATTTAAGATCAACACTCACAATAATCTGATGCCGCTGACGGGAAACCTGAGGCGGCGTTTTCTATGTAAAAATACTGCTAGACGCCGGCAGAAACAGGGATTTACCGCGTATATAATTCAAAGGAGAATATGAGTTGCAGTATAATATCCCTGTGAAAGCCATTGATACGACATCATTCACTTTTGAGTCTTTCGTGAAGAAGGATCTGCTTTATGTGGACAAGTCAATGTATGCGTATGAATTGCTGACTTCAGAAGAGGATTCAGTCTTCCGGTTTCTTGCCAGACCCAGACGCTGGGGAAAGACCCTTTTCCTGTCAATGATCGAGTCTGCCCTTGAAGGCAGGAAGGATCTCTTCACGAATCTCTATCTCGGATCCTCTGATTATGATTTTCACCCATGTCCGGTACTTCATTTCGACATGTCGATGTTCTCTGTTGTCTGTGGCATGAAGATGTTCACTTATGGATTCTCGTCATATATATCCATGGTTTTCAGGAAGTATGGGATTTCCCTTGATACAGATATGACACCGGGAGAACTTCTTGCCACAGGCATCAGGGAGTTATATGAGAAGGCAGGGGAGCGAGTGGCTGTCCTTATCGATGAGTATGATACACCTCTTGTGGATGCCCTTTCTGTCATGGAAGGAGCAGAGATAAGGGCGGTCATCCGTGATTTCTATGCAAAGCTGAAACCATGTGCCGGGTTTATAAAGTTCCTTTTCATCACAGGCATCACAAGGTTTCCGAATCAGTCCATCTTCAGCAAGCTGAATAATCTTGTCGATATAACCTTTGATCCTGGATATTCCACTGCATTCGGGTATACCCAGAAAGAGCTTGAGTCATATTTTGCAGAAGGAATTGATGAGCGTGTTCTTGCAGATGACATAGGGAAGGATGAACTTCTGGAAAGACTGAAGTACTGGTATGATGGATACAGTTTCTGCAGTAATGGTGAACATGTATATAATCCTGTATCGGTGAACAGTTTCTTCGGCCGTCATGGGAGGGGATTCTCCGGGTACTGGGCTGATACGGCATCTTCCACAATGGTGGTGAATCTAGTCCGGCGCTGTCCTTTTGTCTTCACTCCAGGGGAGCTAAAAGAGGTCCGTCAGAGCGTCCTGAATAACTTCATGATCGAGGATTTCTCTCCAGATGCTCCTCTTGATGAGGAGAAGGTCTATGGATATCTGTATATGTCGGGGTATCTGACAATCGATCACATTGATGGCCGGTTCATCTATCTTAAAATCCCGAATCATGAGGTTGAGGAGATCATCTGTGATGTCCTTGCTGATCTGTATGCCGGGAAGCGGGAGTCTTCAATTGGACGGGGAATCCGGGAGGCCATAAGGACGGATGATGTGGATGCACTGGGTTCTGAGATCAGGAATCTTATCCTCATTCCTCCATATGATGCCCAGATCCCGCTTGAGAGATACTATCAGTCCCTTATATATGTCGTCATGAAAGGTATAGATCAGATCGATGTGCGGTGCGAGGAGCATACGGCATCAGGCAGAGCTGATCTCATTGTATTTCTCGGCAGCAAGCTGGTCGTGATCGAATTAAAAATTAACAGCAGTGCGGAAAAGGCAATGGAACAGATACTTTCTCGCCGGTACTGGGAAAGTCATGATCACGCGGCATACAGCGTGATGCTCCTCGGTATCAATATCGATACAAAAGACGGTGTTTCTGTCTCATGGACAGGACGGACGCTGACGTAATCGGTTCCTGTTAGATTAATCCTGATAATATCTGAACAGCAGGTGAGTGAATACTTTGTAAAGAGATAATGCTTTCTGCTGCCTGTAATAGCGGAATAATCCTCAAAAATGCAAATCGATGATGTTTTTTCAGATTCCGCATGTTACAATTACTTAAAACAAAATGGAGGTGCTGAAAATGGATATCAAAGAACTTAACAGCGTGAGTCCTCTCCGCATATTCGAGGAATCGATCAATGGCGGACTCGGACGAGGAAACCTCGGTGTAATAGTATCGCGTCACGGTGTCGGCAAGACCGCATGTCTGGTTCATCTTGCCACCGATAAGCTTTTCAAGGGAGAGAGCGTGATACACGTCTCGTTCTCCGGAAATGTAGAGCATGTCATAAACTGGTATAAGGAGGTCTTCAGGGAGATCGCAGAGCTTCAGTCCCTTGATGATGCCGCCATGGTCTACAATTCAATCCTCGCGAACAGGGTTGTGATGAACTTCTCTCAGGAGCAGGTTCCTGTCGAGAAAGTCCTCGCGTCGCTTGAGTCCCTCATAAGCCAGGGATCATTCAAGGCAGACTGCATCCTCTTTGACGGCTACAAGCTCACAACAGCTGATGAGGATGACATCATCAAGATCAAGGAATTCGCAAAGAAGATGGATCTTGAGGTATGGTTCTCCGTATCTCCGGCACGCCCGGACGTCGTATATGACGAGTATGGTGTTCCTAATACGCTTCTCAAATACTATGATCTCATAGATGTTCTTGTCGCCCTCAAGTATGACGACAAGATCGACAAGGTCATCATGACCGTCGTCAGAGCTCACCACGCGAATGTGCCTAAGCCGATGAAGGTCAATCTCGATCCGAAGACAATGCTCATCTCTAAGTAGTTTTGTCTCAGGAATTCCAGAGGCTCTGCTGTATCCGGCAGGGCCTTTTCTATCATTCCAGCGAGAGAAAGGATTTTATGCTATCATATGAAATGATGGCTACGGGGAGTGATGCTAGGCAAATCAATATTCTGATTGTGGATGATCAGGTTCTTTTCGCGGAGAACCTGAAACTCATGCTTGAGACACTCACTTCTGATATCAGGTGCATAGATATCGCATTCAACGGTCAGGAGGCGATCGACAAGCTTGAGAAGATCTCTCCTCCCGACATCATACTCCTCGATGTCCGCATGCCTGTCATGGACGGAGTGCAGGCAGCCAGAATCATCAAGAAGAGATGGCCCGATATCAAGATAGTCATGCTCACGACATTCATCGATGATGAATATGTGCGTGAGGCAATTGAATATGGTGCAACTGGTTATTTCATAAAGAACATAAAACCTCAGGATCTTGTCTCGGCATTACGGACCATCGCGGTGAATGACTCTTCGATCATACTGCCGGAGAACTGGGTCTCAACATACTTCTCACAGAAGAACAACTCAGACTGGGACAATTTCATGTCCAGACTTGGTAACAGGGAGAAGGAAGTCCTTCAGCTCATTTCCAAAGGGTATAACAACAAGCGTATAGCAGAAGAGCTCTTCATATCGGAACCTACTGTAAGGAACTATATAAGCAGAATATATGCGAAGATCGGGTCCAAAGACAGACTGGAGGTGATTTCCATTGTCCGTCAGAACAAGATTTGAGAGTTTCTTCCGTAAGTGGGTGCTTCTCATCGCATCTGCGCTTGCAACCATATTTCTGGGTCTCATTCTGGACAAGGACTTCTCTGCTATAGACGGTGTTCTCTGTATTCTGGTGATGCTCTCTGCCTGGTTGTGTTCAAAAGGAAATATAAGGAAGCTGTATCTGAGAGTACTGCATGTGCTCGTGTATTTCACAGTGCTTCTGGCTGCATATTATGACTATTCACCGTACCCAAGGGAGTATGTGCTTGTTCCGCTCATCACTGCAATGCTTGTCTATCTCTATCCGCTGAAGCTGAACATCTTCCTGATAATCTCTGTCGGAGTCATAGGGAATATCTTCATATCATATGATTACTTCATAACGGGCGGGATCGACTACATCAGTCTCATTGTCTATCTCGTGACGGCAATATTCCTTATCTGCATCGAACTCTCGTGCGTACAGGCTGCGAGACTGAATGAGACGATACGGGTTCTGCAGAACAAGATAACCCATATCAATGCCCTGAACTCGACGCTTTCAGGGCAGCTGTTCTCCCTGCAGAAGGACATATCGCTTGAGGAAAGACGGAAGATCACGAAACAGATTCATGATACTGCAGGATATGTCTTCACCAATATCATAATGATCCTGCAGGCTACAGATGCCGTGATGGAGGTCGATAACGACAAGGCAAAGAAAATGATCTCTGATGCCCTCGATTACTCCAGACGCGGTATAAACGAGATCAGATACATCCTCAGGGAGATGAGGGAAGATGAGTATGGTCCCAAGAGTCTTCAGAATGAGATATATGAGATAGCGAAGACATTCTCCATGGCCTCGAACTGCAAGGTGACCATCGAGTACGGAAACTGGCCTCAGTCATTCAATCCCGACTATGATATCTTCTTCATCCATCTTGTCCAGGAATCACTCACGAACTCGATAAAGCACGGAAATGCGGAGAATGTC
>CALXON010000037.1 GCA_944389985.1 uncultured Spirochaetaceae bacterium
CTATACCTGCCGTCGAGATGAAGAGCGTGTTTATATCAGGGTGTCCTGCAAGCTCCTCTGTGACGATCTCCTCCGCAGTTCCGTCATCATCCTCCGTCTCCCTCTCTGAGATGATCCTTGCATCGGAGCAGCGCTTCTCAAGCACATCCCTGAAACCTGAGATTATCTCATCGTGGCCTTTCATCTTCCTTGAACCACGGAGTATCAGAATGTTCTTCTTCCCGTGTTCGGCAATTGAAAGAAGTCCTGCGTGAAGAGCTCCCTTTCCATAGTAATCAGGGCCGACATAGCAGAGACGCTTACCGGATGAGATGTCTGAGTTGACGGTGGAGAAGGGAAGTCCTGTATTCTCAAGAGCTTCCCTTACCGCAGGAGAGTCGACCGTATCGACAACAAGCGCATCCGCGCCTCCGTTCCTGAGATTTTCTATTGCCTTTATATGTTCTTCCTCGTCAAAACCCTTCAGCTGTGTTATCTCTATCGAGAAGCCCAGATCTGAGTACTCCTTGTCAGCATCTTCCATTCCTCTGATGAGATCATCGAAGAACGGATTGCCACGGGATGGAAGTATGATGCCAATTTTATGCGGCTGCTTCCTGGCAGCAAGGATCTTTCCGGCCCTGTTCGGCCTGTACCCGAGCTCTCTGGCCTTCGCAAGCACAAGTTCCCGGACTTCAGGAGAGACTCTTCCCCTGTCGTGGAGGACTCTGTCCACAGTTCCTCTTGATACACCTGTGCTCTCTGCCAGCTCCTTTATGGTCACCATGGCTGTATTCTAGCCTAAAAGACATTTTCTAGCGATAGGCTATCAGAAGATATGACGGAAGCTGCGGAAAATCTGGCTTCAGTGAAAAAGGAAAGAATGACAAGTAATTTCAAAAAGGGGGTTGATTAACCTCACATTGTTAAGATATTATCGCATCGTTGTGAGAAAACCACATGGGCCGTTAGCTCAGTAGGTAGAGCAACGCCCTTTTAAGGCGTGGGTCATTGGTTCAAATCCAATACGGCTCACATCAATGTCTCCTTCGTCTAGTGGTTAGGACAACGGGTTTTCATCCCGTCAACGCGAGTTCGATCCTCGCAGGAGATGTCAGGCAGCTGGAAGGCTGCCTTTTTTCATCTGAGAGCTGTCCTGCTTCTCCTTTCTATTGATCTCATCAGAACGAAATAGCAGAAGGGAAGGGAGAATCCTGCTGCCATCCATGCAGCCGGGGATGAGAAGCATATTCCAGCATATCCGAAAGCAAGCGGAAGGGCGAATGCCCCGATTGCCCTCAGCGTGAGCTCGAGTACCGATGAGAGCATCGGGATGATTCCCGAGCCCAGTCCCTGACATCCTGTACGGTACAGGAAGATCATTCCAAGAGGGATGAAGAACCATGCCACAGTGTCCACATACTGCACGGTCTCCCTGATGATCTCGGGGGAGGTTGTATTGCTGTCCATGAAAAGATAGCTGAAGGGAACTGCTGAGAATCTTGCGACAAGTGATGAGATGATTGCTCCAACGATTGTGATGATCAGAGCTGTCCTGAATCCCTGTCTGATCCTCTGGAGGTTTCCCGCTCCGAGATTCTGTCCCGCGAATGTCGATATCGCCATTCCGACTGCGGGGAAGAACTGTGTCATCAGCGCCTCGATCTTCTGTCCCACGGAGTAGGCTGCGACCGTATTGCTTCCGAATCCGTTTATCGCCGCCTGTACGATGATGACTCCCGCAGCACAGACAGAGAACTGCACGGCCCCCGGTATTCCTATTCTCATCAGCCTCAGAAGGAGTCTCCAGTCCATCCTCAGGTCATCCTTTGAGAGATGGAATATCGGGAAACGTCTCTTTATATACAGATAGGAGGCCAGTGCGCTGATACCCTGGGCGATGATCGTCGCAATCGCGACACCACTGCATCCGAGAGGAATGACGATCACGAAGAAGAGATCTAGGACGATATTCAGTACGGATGAGAGAAGGAGGAACATGACAGGACTTCTGCTGTCTCCTACCGCACGGAGTATGGAGGAGAAGAGATTGTAGAAAACCGCGGTCCCTATTCCTCCATATATGATGGCGATGTATGAGTTGGCATCGTGGATGATATTCTCCGGAGTCTGTATCAGGCGGAGAAGCGGAAGCGAGAGGGTGCAGAAGAGGAGGGCTATGACGACGGACATTATGAGTGAGCCTACAATGCTCATCGCATAGGCCTTTCTCATGGCATCCATGTCCTTTGCTCCGAATTTCTGGCTGATGATGACAGCGAATCCCGCAGTCAGCCCCTGAGCGAATCCGACGACCATGAACGAGAATCCGGAGGTCGATCCGACGGCCGCCAAGGCCTCGACGCCGACAAAACGTCCGACAACGATGGTATCGACCATGCTGTACAGCTGCTGGAAGAGGTTTCCGAAGAAGAGCGGTATAGAAAAAGCGAGAAGCAGACGGGCCGCAGAGCCCTTTGTCATGTCACATTCCATAGCCATGGTTTATCATACAATCGGGGGAGTGATGTCAAGATACAAAATTGTTAAGAATATATTTTCTTTGTGTATAAAAGAATAGATAACAACATGTGAAAAAAAAGCAAAAAAGATTGGAAAAAGTGCTTTACAAGGAAGGGAGAAGTGTGCAGAATACAGCCTCGGTGCTTGAGAAAGAGCTGAAAAAGATCTGGAAGGGGCGCCTGAGTACTTGACAGAAGAAACCGAAAGAAAGTAATCTGTCATGGCAACACCGGAGACGGTGAGTTCTTTTTAACTTGAGCGAAGGGAAAGAGAGAGAATAAGGAAGCCTGTAGGCTTCCGTCAATTCAACGAACAGAAGGTAGCGAAA
>CALXON010000038.1 GCA_944389985.1 uncultured Spirochaetaceae bacterium
CCGCCTTTTTCAGGATTCTCTATTCCATATTCTTCTTCGCTCTCGCATCCCTCATTGCCATGAGACCGGAGAAGCTGACAAAGACACTCGGGCGCATCACCTGCCCTCTCCTTCTTCTCCTTATCGCAGTCCTCGCAGTCGGATGCATCAGGACGGGAACCGGAGCTGTGAGCTTCCCGGCCACGGCAAGGTACTCGGCATCTCCGCTTTCCTCAGGACTTCAAGACGGTTATCAGACAATGGATGCGATCGCGGCCCTTGTCTTCGGCATAGTCATAGCACTGAACATCAGGGAACTTGGATACAATGACAGGAAGGAAGCAAGAAAGATCGAGATCATTGCAGGAATCATCGCTGGAGTCCTTCTTCTCATCGTCTATCTTACTATCGCGCTCATGGGAAAGAATGCCGGAAGCCATGGCATGATGGGAGCAAACGGTGCCCAGATACGCTCATCGATCGCATACCTTTCCTATGGAAATGCAGGAAGCATGATCCTTGCGCTCATATTCATCGCAGCCTGCCTCAACACATGTACAGGCCTCCTCTCTTCCTGTGGAGAGTACTTCGGAAAGCTCTTTCCGGGAGTTAGCTACAGGACTCTTGTCATCGTGTTCGCACTCTTCTCCGCAATAGTCTCCAACATAGGACTTACAGAGATCATCGCGATGTCATCACCTGTTCTCTCACTCATGTATCCTGTAGCGATCATCCTGACAATCGGGGCCCTTCTGCCATCACGCTATTCAGAGTGGACACTGAGGATTCCGGCAGCAGTCGCGCTCCTGTCATCCATCATCGATCTTGTCATTCCAGGAATCCTTCCACTATCCGAGAGCGGACTCGGATGGATCATTCCGTCTGTCATCGCCCTCCTTGCCGGATGCATGATTGATCATTACAAATGCAAAGATATGTAAAAACAGTATCAAAAACTGCATAATAATCGAATTATTATTCATTTCTAATTCTCCAACTATTGACAAAAGAAAGTTATTCAAACACGATGTTAACAAGCTTTTGATTAACAGAATGATTGTAATATCAGAAAATATAATCAGATAGCTGAGATAATTTCTAAAAGAGGCCAGTCCTCCGGGGAGGTTTGCATGAAAAAGACACTTTCAGTTCTGCTTGTTGTTCTCCTGACTCTGTCCGCATCTGTGTTTGCCGGCGGATCATCCGAGTCCGGAAATCTCATGTTCGGCACAGGTGGTGATCAGGGAACATACTACGGATTCGGCAACGTGCTCGCACAGAGAATCTCAAGCGAGACACCGACAAAGGTGACAGCCGTCGTCAGCGCCGGAAGCCAGGACAACATCGAGATGATGGACATGAAGAGATACCAGCTCGGCTTCGTACAGACCGATGTCATGAGCTACGCATACAACGGAACGAATCTCTTCGCTGAGACTGGTAAGATCGACAGCTTCTCAACTATCGGAGCGCTTTACATGGAGCAGGTCCAGATCGTCACACTCAATCCTGCGATCAAGACCGTTGCTGACCTCAAGGGCAAGGCGGTATCCATCGGATCATCAGGTTCAGGTGTTTACTACAATGCTCTCGACATCCTTGCAGCATATGGACTTACAGAGAATGACATCAAGCCGACATACCAGAGCTTCGGTGACAGTGTCGACTCTCTCCAGGATGGAAAGATCGATGCGGCATTCGTTGTCGCAGGAGCCCCGACGGTAGCTATCTCCACACTTGCAAGCACACAGGACGTACAGCTTGTATCAATCGATGACGAGCATATGGATATCCTGATGGAGAAATCCCCGTACTACAGCCCGAACACGATCGCAGCTTCCGTATACGGAACTGACGAGGACTGCCAGACAGTTGCTGTAGGAGCTGTCGTCATCGCCCGTGATGATGTTTCCGAGGATGATGCGTACAACATCATCTCCACGATCATGAATGACAAGGAAGAGATCACCAAGGCTCACGCCAAGGGTGCTGAGCTCGATATGGACTTCGCTGCTTCCATAACGACAGTTCCTTATCATCCGGGTGCTGCGAAATATTTCGCAGAGCAGGGATATACAGTTCCTGTAAAGTAATATATCCTTCAACAGACAAGGGAAAAGGAGACTGATGATTCAGCCTCCTTTCCTGTATCCATAAGGAGATTGATTTGTCCAGATTATTCAGACAAGGTAAGAAAAAAGAAGACAAGGAGATCAGAGAAGAGGTATACGATGATTCCGTCGGAACCGCCGCTGATGTCGAAGCCGTCATGCGTAAGTATGACAGGGAGTCGAATCAGAGGATATGGGAAGGAGTTCCCAAGCGCGTCATAGGACTTCTGATGGCCGCATTCGCCATCTACTGCATCATCGATGCGATATTCCTCACTACGCTTCCTGAACGCCGTCTCGCGATTTTCGTTGGAATGATCGTACTTCTCGGATTCCTCACATTCCCTGTGAAGAAGGGAATAATGAGACCAAACCACCTGCCCTGGTATGATATCGTGATCATGGTGCTCGGCTCGGGTGCATACTTCTTCTATGCAGTGAACGCCATGGATGTCATAAGGCTCTCAGCCCGCATCATGGCAAGACCTTCATACATGATCATAGGAATCATAGGAATCCTTGCCCTCGTCGAGCTCTGCAGAAGATGTGTCGGTCTCCCGATACTCTGTGTCGCAGGTGTCCTTCTCATCTATACATTCGCCTCAGGTCAGGACCTTTTCCAGGTTGTCAGGACACTCTTCTACACGACCAACGGTATCTTCGGAACACCTGTGAACACCTGTGCGAAGTTCATCGTGATCTTCATCATCTTCGGTGCGTTCCTCGAACGTACGGGAGTCGCGGATTTCTTCATACGCTTCGCAAACGCCGCGGTCGGAAGATTCACGGGAGGCC
>CALXON010000039.1 GCA_944389985.1 uncultured Spirochaetaceae bacterium
CTGTATTCTCTGGAGCATGTCCATCACAGCCTGATTCGCTCCGCCGTGTTTTGATCCCCAGAGTGCACATACACCTGCGGTGACAGATGCATATAGGTTCGCATCAGAGGAGCCGACAAGACGTACAGCGCTGGTAGAACAGTTCTGCTCATGATCCGCGTGAAGTATCAGGAGCTTGTTCAGTGCATCCACATTTACAGGAGAAGGAATGTAGTTGTTTACAGATGTGCGGAACATCATGTTCAGGAAGTTCGCACAGTATGAGTAGTTGTACTGCGGCTCGACAAAGTCCAGCCCGTTCATCTGCCTGTATGTGAATGCCGCTATGGTTCTCATCTTCGACAGGAGCCTTGTCACGGTAAGGTCAAGATTCTCCTCGGGATCCCTGTCCTCGAACTCGGGATAGAAAGCCGAAAGCGACGCGACCATCGCAGCAAGGATTCCCATAGGGTGACCGTCATGGGGATAGGCCCTGAAGAAGTCCCTCATGTTCGTGTGCAGCAGGGAGTTCTCATTAAGCAGTTTCTGGTACCCTATTCTCTGTTCGGCTGTCGGCAGCTTGCCCTTGATGAGAAGGTATGCGACCTCGATGAAGTCACAGTTCTTCACGAGATCAGCGATATCATAACCACGATAGCGCAGAATGCCCTTTTCTCCGTTTATATAGCAGATAGAGGACATGCATGAACCTGTGTTCACATATCCCGGATCGTAGGTTATATACCCTGTGTCCTTTCTCAATGAGGTGATGTCAATTGACCTTTCTCCCATGTTGTCAATGATGACATCTCCCCTGAACTCCCTCTCACCCGGCAGTCTTATGAGGGCGGCATCCTTCTCCCTGATCATAGGATGTCCTTCCCTGCAAGGGATTCCAGAGCCTTCACAAGCACCTGTGTTCCTTTCCGGCCCATTCCCTGCGATCTTATGGCAAGATAAAGCTGCTTTGTCAGTGCAAGCGACGGAAGGGAAAGGGACATGTTCTCAGCCTCTTCAAGCGCTATGCCCATATCCTTTATGAAGTGATCGACCATGAATCCCGGCTCATAATCACCACGGAGCACTCTTGGAGCGAGATTGTCGAGAGTCCAGCATCCTGCAGCTCCTTTGGAGATCGTGGAGACCATCTTCTCAAGATCAAGACCGGCTTTCGCTCCGTAGACAAGAGCCTCGGAGACTCCGCACATCGTGCCTGCAATGACGATCTGGTTCGTCATCTTCGTATGCTGACCTGATCCTACAGGTCCCATATGGGTGATGTTCCTGCCCATAACCTGGAAATAAGGGAGAAGCTCAGCAAATGCGGACTCCTCTCCTCCGACCATGAACGAGAGCGTACCGTTCTTCGCTCCTACATCCCCTCCAGACACAGGAGCATCCACAAGAAGGGTTCCCTTCTCCTTCAGCTTCTCCGCGATCCTGATCTCAAGGGATGGCTTTGTCGTCGTCATGTCACAGAAGATCTTTCCGGGAGCGGCCGATCCGATAAGCCCGCCATCTCCGAGATAGACACCTTCGACATCCTTCGGGAATCCGACAATCGTGAATACGACATCCGCATTGGCGGCAACCTCTTCCGGAGTATCACACCAGATGGCACCTCTGGAGACAAGCGCATCCCCTTTTGCCTTTGTCCTGTTGTAGATATACAGCTGATAGCCTGCATCCATGAGCCTTGATGCCATCGCAGCTCCCATCACACCAAGTCCGATGAAACCAGTTTTCTTTCCCATAGAGTGATATTAGCACAAAACCGGGAGACATCCTATCTTGAAGACAGCCAGAGAAAAGAAAGAGAGGCCATCTTCTGACAGCCTCTCCTGATTGTATTGACTTCTCTATCAGCCGATGGCCTTGAGAATGAAGTCGATGATGAAGAGAACGGAAGCTCCTGCGATGATAGGATGGATCTCCTTGGCCTTTCCTGTGCAGAGCTTTGTGAGGCAGTACATGATGAATCCTGCCGCGATACCATTCGTGATTCCGTATGTGAAGCTCATCACGGCTACTGTGAAGAATGCCGGAACAGCTTCCTGGAAGTTCTTCCAGTTGATCGATGCGAACGGCTCGACCATCAGAATACCGACAACGATGAGAGCCGGAGATGTTGCAGCGCCAGGAACCATGCCGATGAGTCCCGCGAATGGGAGACAGAGGAGGAACATAACCGCCGTCGTGAGGCTTGTAAGACCCGTGCGTCCGCCTGCTGCGATACCGGCAGAGCTCTCAACATATGTGGTTGCGTTTGATGTTCCGAGAAGAGCTCCGATGCTTGTCGCGAAGCTGTCAGCGACGAGAGCCTTGTCAAGGCGGCTCTTGAATCCTGAGCCTTCAAGTGCCTTCTCGTCCTCTGCGTCGAATATTCCGCTCTTGCGTCCGGTTCCGATGAACGTTCCGATGGAGTCGAATGTATCGGAAAGACACATCGAGAAGATCGTCACGATGACGAAAGGAATCTTTGATGCATCACCGAAGAGGGATGTGAAACCGTCTGCTCCGAAGAATGCGAATGCGACTTCCTTGAAACCTGTCCATGTTCCGGAGTCAGAGAAGATCGATTCAGGAAGATGTGTGACTCCGAGAGGGATTCCGATGATCGTCGTTGCGACGATACCGATGAGGATGGCACCCTTTACGTTCATGACCATGAGAATGACCATGATGAGAAGTCCGACAACCGCAAGTACCAGAGAAGGATTGCTGAAAGGCATCATTCCCGGTGTGACCCCCGTGTTGAGAACAAGAGAACCCGCCTCAGGAGCCGTGACTGTGAAGGAGATAAGTCCGGAATTGATCAGTCCGAGATATGCGATGAAAAGTCCGATACCGCCGCCGATAGCGTTCTGAAGGCTCTCAGGGATGGACTTGACGATGGATTTGCGGAGTTTCGTGACTGTGATGATTATGTTGATGAGACCACAAATGAAAACCATCGACAGCGCCTGTTTCCATGTGAATCCGCCGGCAAGACATACTGTATACGCGAAAAGCGCATTGAGTCCCATGCCAGGGGCAACAGCATACGGAACATTGGCGAACAGCGCCATGATCAGCGTACCGACAGCTGCTGAGAGACATGTCGCAACAAACACGCCTTCAAAGCTCATTCCTGTCGAGCTCAGCATGCTTGGATTGACGAAAATGATGTAAGCCATTGTAAAGAACGTCGTAAGACCTGCTACTATCTCGGTCCTTACGCTCGTTCCTTTCTCTTTGAGACAGAAGAAATCCTGCATATCTCCTCCTTAGTCCGAACGAATGATGGAAAAACCTGCACGATCTTCCACCCATAGCTACCAGTAATATTATAGGCTTTTTTCAATATGCTGCGCAAATCTTTTCATAATAAGCTGAATATGGACAGAACAGCCGGTGATGAATTCATTTGCGCTGTACCGGAAAACAGAGTACCCTGAGACAGGAGAAAGAACATGGACAAGAAGAGAGCTTCAGGACTTATTGATGCGGCGATGGGAAGAATTCCCTGTGATACAGTCATACGCAATGCCGAGGTTGTCGATGTATTCAGCAGGACCACATTCCGTACTGATGTGTATATATATGACGGACTCATAGCCGGATTCGGAGGAGACAGGAAAGCGGAGAACGAGATAGATGCGGAAGGCCGGTATCTCATTCCGGGGTTCATCGACGCACACTGTCATATCGAGAGCTCTCACCTCTCCCCTTCTGAATTCTCCGACGCGGTCATTCCCAGAGGTACGACCACTGTCATCGCGGATCCTCATGAGATCTGCAACGTTACAGGACTTGATGGTATGGAATACATGCTGAAAGCCTCTGAGAACATACCTCTCTCTGTGTTCCTCATGTTCCCGTCCTGCGTACCTGCGACTCCTTTCGAGCATTCAGGTGCGGTACTCACAGCTGCAGAGATAGAGAAATACATAGATAATGATAGGGTGCTCGGACTTGGAGAGATGATGAACTATCCGGGAGTGGCGTCTCACGATGAGATTGTGATGGACAAACTCCAGGAAGCCTATGCGAGAAGGAAGAACATTGACGGGCATGCTCCATCGATTCTGGGCATGGGACTGGATGCATATTCAGGTGCAGGAATAACCACAGACCATGAGTGCGAGACTCCTGAGGAACTGAAGGAGAAGATCAGGAGAGGCATGTTCATCATGCTGCGTCAGGGAACGGCATGCCGCAACGTCCTGCAGCTTCTTCCCGGTGTCACCGATGGCAACTCATCCCGCCTTCTCTTCTGCACGGATGACAAACAGCCCCAGACAATAGTCAGCTCCGGCCATGTCAATGAAGGTGTGAACATCGCCATTGAGAATGGTGTAGATCCTGTCACTGCGATAACGATGGCAACGCTGAATGCATCTGTCTGCTATCATCTTGACGACAGAGGTGCCATTGCTCCCGGACGCCGTGCTGACTTCTTTCTCACATCATCGATAGACAGGGGAATCGTCCCGGAGGAGGTCTTCATACTCGGCAGGAAAGAAGCTGAGAACGGGAAGATCCTCAGGAAAGCGCTACATACGGCACCAGAGAAGGTGTCAGGCAGAATGGATGTGAAGGACTTCTCCGAGAAGAAGCTCTCACTGAAGCCCGGTTCCGATCATGTCAGGGTAATAGACATCATTCCGGGTGGAGTCGTGACCGGTAACGGTGAGGCTTATATAAAGAGAGACAGTAATGGCGAGTGGATACATGAGGACGACAAGGATATCCTGAAACTTGCAGTGATCGAACGGCATCATGGTACAGGAAATGCAGCCACTGCCCTCATCCGGGGCTATGGTATGAGACACGGAGCCGTCGCGACTTCGATCGCCCATGATTCCCACAACATCATCGTTATCGGCGACAATGACCGCGATATGGCAGACGCGGTGAGAAAACTCATATCGATCGGTGGCGGTATCACGATGTTCCAGGATGGAAAGGAACTCGGTACACACCGCCTTGAGATTGCAGGACTGATGACAGACCTCCCGCTTGAGGATGTCACAGAGTGCCTTGATGAGATGCACAGGACAGCATATGAGAAGCTCGGAGTATCTGAGAAGATAGATCCGTTCATGACTCTCTGCTTCATGGCCCTTCCTGTAATACCGTCATTGAAACTTACAGATTGTGGACTCTTCGATGTTGATGGATTCACATTCACGGACATAGCGATCAGGAGCTGAGAGGCAGCTCCTGAATAAAAAGGGGGAACGATGAAGAACAGAAGGAAACTTTCCATCTTTGCACTGATCTGTATTGTTGCGGCATGCATCGGACTTGCATCCTGTTCAGACAGCACCAGTGCCATTTTCGATATTCCAGAAGGGCTCTGGGGTGATTACGAAGGAGTTACAACACTTAAAATCTCCAGACATGAAATCATCTATAATAATATGCCTATTGAGGACTATCTTTTCCTTGGCGGAGAAGGACGGATTACATATTTGTCTCAGGAGACTCTCTCGGATACCAGCTATTCATGCATAATAGAAATATCAGGATACGGAATGACAGAAAGGTTTCACATAACTGCAACACTGACAGGAAGGACTCTCACACTTTCAATACCAGAGTACCAGCAAATACCGGCAACCTTTACGAAAATATCAGAATAAAGCATCCGCCTGTAACAGTGAGATGCGACGTGGGTAAGAACAGTATGGAGGAAGATCCGGAGCAATCAACGATCTGAGACAGACAATCTGTAAGTGAAAATAAGTGAGAAATGTTTGTTGGATTTCGTTATGAAAGGCTATTGACCTTATCATACATAACTGGTATTTTATCACACGTTGTTGAGTAAACAACGGGCCGCTTTAGCTCAGTTGGTAGAGCAAAGGACTGAAAATCCTTGTGTCCCTGGTTCGATTCCTGGAGGCGGCATTCATAAGGCTCCCGAAAAGGGAGCTTTCTTCGTCTATCGGAGTTCATCAGCCAGTTACCGCCAGAAAATCCACTCAGATATTCTCATTGGCTGAAGATGTTCTGAACAATCAAATACATTCTATAGGAAGTACTTCCTGTACTCCATTGGAATGCAATCTAAGGTAATAGCTTATCAGCTATTGAAGATCACCGAGGAATCTTTATAAAAAGATGCCGTTTTTTATAAAGATTTCCGGAATGTTTATAAAAAGAGCCTGTTTTCTATAAATGTCTGTCAGAAATCTTTATATAATTGACCATCACCACTCAGGACAAAAAGATCTCATGAGGACAATCCTCCCAAAGCACGGTCCTGATTCAAGATCATCAGTATCCATGGCATAATCATTGCATGAGGCATATGGATAAGAAAGTACTCAGGAAGCAGGTAAAGCAGAGGATACTCACAATTCCTTCAAGAAAGAAGGAATCCGATGCCATCATTGAACACATCAGAGATCTTAAAGAGTACAGAGAGAGCAGAACAATCCTGATGTTCATTCCCCTTTCTGATGAACCTGATATATCCCCTCTGCTTGATGATTCAAGGGTACTGCTTCCGTATATTGAGGATGGTGCATTGCACTTCAGTTCATCGAGAATACTGCACAGGGCTGACTATGGTGCATTGGAGGCAGAACATACTGAAGCAATGTATGACAGCGCGCTGATGATCGTGCCGCTACTTGGATACAGCAGTTCTCTCGGACGCCTCGGGCGCGGTGGTGGATACTACGACAGGTATATAAGGGAGAACAGGAACAGGATAACCACGGCGGGGGTGGCTTTCAGTGTATCCTTCTTGCCTGAGTTCATTCCGGAGGAGCATGATGCTCTTCTCGATATGGTGATCACTCCTGATGCTGTGGTACGAAGATCTGCGCTCTGAGCATATTGAAGAAACGCACTACTGATTCATTTGATTCCTTCTCGACCAGCATGCGTCTGAAATCCGGATCATGAACCCATGAAAGAAGAGCGGCAACCGCTTTCAGGTAATCGGATTCATGGGAAGGAGAGGATGCGATGACAAAGACAAGTCTGACGGGCTCCGGATACTTTGTATCAAATATTATGCCGTCTTCAGAGTATCCCAGTGCGACCACGGGATGATCGATTCCAGGCACTTTCCCATGTGCTATCGCAACCCCGTGTCCGATACCTGTCGACTGTATCCTCTCTCTTCTGTGCACAGCTTCCGTGAAGCGTGCCTTGTCGGGAAGCTCATCAAAGACAGGGCAGGATGAGATGATCTCATCTATTGCCCTGTACTTGTCACTGCCGGAGATGAGGCAGAGAACATCGGAAAGCTCTCTCACCTCTTCCCCTCAAGATATGCATTTATGGCTGCAGCGGCCTTTCTGCCCTGCCCCATTGCAAGAATTACCGTAGCGGCTCCGAGAACGATGTCTCCACCAGCGAACACTCCTTTCATGGAAGTCTCATTGGTATTCTCATCGACGATGAAGTTGCCGCGCCTGTTCGTCTCGATCTCAGGCGTTGTCTTCTTTATCAGAGGATTTGAGGCATTGCCGATCGCCACGATCACGGTATCATAATCGACAGTGTAGTCAGATCCGGGGATCTCCACAGGAGAACGGCGGCCTGATGCATCAGGTTCTCCGAGCTCGCAGCGTCTTATGACAACCCCCTTCACTGCCCCGTTCTCGTCTCCGATGATCTCGACAGGCTGTGAAAGCGTCTTGAGATTGCAGCCCTCCTCAATCGCGTGCTCAACCTCTTCCTTTCTGGCAGGCATCTCATCCCTTGTCCTTCTGTAGACGATATCCACAGTCTCCGCTCCGAGACGGAGTGCTGTACGGGCTGCATCCATCGCGACATTGCCGCCGCCGAAGACCGCAACCCTGTGGGAATGGAAGTATGGAGTGAGGGCATGCTCAGTATCATATGCCTTCATGAGATTCGAACGTGTCAGGTACTCATTCGCGGAGAACACTGATATCAGATTCTCTCCGGGTATGTTCATGAACTTTGGCAGTCCTGCACCTGTTCCGACGAAGACAGCATCATAGCCATCCTCCTCCATGAGTTCCTTTATCGTGCGGGTACGTCCCACGAGCACGTTGCGCTCAAAATCTATTCCCATCGCCTCGAGCTTCGAAAGCTCCTTCTCAACAAGACTCTTGGGAAGCCTGAACTCAGGAATACCGTAGGAAAGGACTCCTCCCATCTTGTGCAGAGCCTCGAATACCGTGACACTGTGTCCCATTCTCCTGACATCGGCAGCACATGCCATTGAGGCAGGTCCTGAACCGACGACAGCAACCTTCTTGCCTGTCTCAGGAGCGATCTCAGGAAGCTTCACATTGTCCTTCTCATGATCTGCGACAAAGCGCTCGAGACGTCCGATAGCGACAGCCTCATCGACATTCTTGTGCATCTTTCCGACCGTGCAGAATTTCTGGCACTGATTCTCCTGAGGACAGACCCTTCCACAGATAGCAGGAAGCAGACTGCTTTCCTGGATGACCGACATGGCTCCTGAGTAGTCCTTCTTCGTTATGGAGTTTATGAAACGGGGGATGTCTATACCTACAGGACAACCTGCCACACAGGGCTTGTTCTTGCACTGAAGACATCTGGAAGCCTCGACAAGCGCCTCACTCTCCGTATAGCCGAGAGCGACCTCCGACATGTTGTGGATTCTCTCTCCCGGATCCTGCTGCGGCATGTCCTGATGCGGAATGGCAGCCCTTTCCTTCGCTGTGGGGTTCTCGGGAATGGTCTTCAGTATTTCCCTTGCTTCTCTGTCAAGAATCTCAGGTGTCTTCATACATGTCCCTCCAGAGCGCGGCACTTGTGGTACTCCTCCGTCTCCTGCGCCTTGTATGTTCTCTGTCTCATCATCATGTTGTCCCAGTCAACGAGATGTCCGTCAAACTCAGGGCCGTCAACACAGACGAACTTTGTCTCACCGCCTACCATCACACGGCAGCCTCCGCACATTCCCGTACCGTCAATCATGATCGTGTTCAGCGATACGATGATCGGAGTATTGAACTCTGCTGCTGTCTTCGCACAGAACTTCATCATGATCGCAGGACCGATGGCAACGACAAGATCTGCGCCTCCATCACTGAGCATAGCCCTGAGAGGATCTGTCACCACACCCTTCGTTCCATATGAGCCATCGTCCGTCACGATCGTCAGGTTACTGTCTATCGATCTCATCATGTCCTCTTCGATGATCAGATCCCTGTTCCTGGCACCGATGATGACGGAGACATCGTTTCCTGCCTCCTTCATCGCTTTCGCTATCGGATAGAGCGGTGCGACACCGATTCCTCCTCCGACACAGATCACACGGCCATACTTCTCTATATGGGTAGGAGAACCGAGAGGTCCGAGGACATTCTCTATATAATCTCCGACCTCAAGCTCTGCCAGAAGGTATGTGCCTGCACCTACTCTCTGGAATACTATTGATATTGTTCCTTTATCAGGGTCGGCATCAGCAATTGTGAGCGGAATGCGCTCATTCCAGTCACCGCCCTTCTGTACGATCACGAACTGCCCGGCCTTGCGCTCCTTTGCGATCATGGGAGCCTCGATCTCCATAAGGAAGACCTCAGGGGAAAACTGTTCCTTCCTGACTATTCTGTACATGATGTTCTCTCCAACGCAGAGAAGTATAGCGGTAAACGGCGGAGAAGGAAAAGCTCAGAGACCATCTCCTCCTTTATTGTTGCAGAAATGTTGCATTTTTATGCATTGCGTGCATTGCTGTTGCATATTTATCCAGATTTCTCTACACTTCATGCGATTTGGCGGTAAATTTATGAGAAAAGCAATTCTGAAGCTCAGAGACGGAAAGGAATTCACAGGCATTTCATTCGGTGCGGATATATCGCTGGAAGCGGGAGAAGCTGTATTCAATACAGGTATCCCGGGTTATCAGGAGATACTGACCGACCCATCATACAACGGGCAGATAGTCACGCTTACAAGCCCGATGATAGGCAATTACGGAGCAGATGTTCAGGACAATGAGAGCAACGGGATAAAAGCCGCTGCTCTTATTGTGAAGAAGCTCTACCGCGGTCCTGTCATGGCAGGGAGGATGACCCTCGATGATTTCATGAGGAAATACGGGGTTCCCGGACTTGAGGACGTCGACACAAGAGCGCTCACGCTCCATCTCCGGAACCATGGCTCACAGAATGCTGTGCTCTTCTACCCGGAGGACAGGAAGGAGGCTGAGGAGAAACTCCTTTCATTCCCGCTCATCACAGAGCGTGACCTCATTGACGGAGTATCGGTAAAGGAAGCTGTGGTCAATCCTGAACTCGGATCAGGGTTCTGGAAAGCTCCTGAGCATCCTGATCTCCATTTCGCGGTTGTCGACTACGGCATAAAGCGCTCGATCATCAGCTCACTTTATAAAGAGAATATAAAAGTGACGCTGCTTCCAAATACGGCAGCCATAGATGATGTGCTGAAGATCAGACCGGATGCGCTCTTCCTCTCGAACGGGCCGGGAGATCCTGCACTGCTGAAAGACGCTGTACGCCTCGCATCGGATGCGATCGGAAAGCTTCCTGTCGAAGGCATCTGTCTCGGCCATCAGATCATAACGATCGCCCTTGGCGGAAGAACGGTGAAGATGAAGTTCGGACACCACGGTTCGAATCATCCTGTCTGTGACATGCTTACAGGAAGGACGTTCGTGACGGCTCAGAACCATGGATTCATGTCCGATCCGGACTCTCTGCCCGCAGGAACGGAGATCTGGTTCAGGAACGCCAATGACAACTCCATCGAGGGTATCTTCAACGAGAAGCTCAATACCAGATCCGTGCAGTTCCACCCTGAGGCGGCACCGGGACCGATGGAAGCATCGGCAATCTTCAAGATCTTCAAGGAGAGCGTATGAAGCGTACTGACATCCACCATATACTTGTAATCGGATCCGGTCCTATCGTGATCGGACAGGCATGTGAGTTCGACTACTCCGGAAACCAGGCCGTGAGGGCGCTGAAGGAAGAGGGATACGAGGTATCACTCATAAACCCGAACCCCGCGACTGTGATGACGACTCCGGGTCTGGCGGATCATATCTTCCTTGAACCGCTGAAGAAGGAATACATCGAGAGGATATTCGATCAGGTAGGACCTGATGCCATCCTCTCCACGATGGGAGGACAGACTGCACTCAATCTGACGATGGAGCTGCAGAAGGAAGGAATCCTCGACAAATACGGAGTCAAGGTCATAGGCGCCTCCGCTGAGGCCATAGAGAAGGCAGAGGACAGAGGCATCTTCAAGGACATCATGACATCTCTCGGATACGAGAGTGCCAGAAGCGGAATCGCAAGATCCGTGGAGGAAGCTCTGAAGATAAAGGATGAGATACCGCTCCCGCTGATCATCCGCCCGTCATTCACGCTGGGCGGTATGGGAGGTTCGATCGCTGAGACTGAGGAGGAGTTCATTCCACTTGTCGAGAAAGCTCTCTCGGTAAGCCCTGTCCACGAGATCCTCATTGAGGAATCCCTCATAGGATGGAGGGAATTCGAGATGGAAGTCATGCGTGACAGCAAGGACAATGCCATCATCGTATGTTCGATCGAGAACATCGACCCGATGGGAGTACATACAGGCGACTCAATTACGATAGCACCGATACAGACTCTGAATGACGAGGAGTACCAGAAGATGCGTACGGCCTCCATAGAGATACTCCGTGCTGTCGGCGTTGACTGCGGCGGATCGAACGTCCAGTTCGCGCTCTCTCCCGACCACAAGAGGATGGTTGTCATAGAGATGAATCCGAGAGTATCACGCTCATCGGCACTGGCAAGCAAGGCTACAGGATTCCCGATTGCAAGGATCTCGGCAAAGCTTGCTGTCGGATACACCCTCGATGAGGTGCAGAACGAGATAACAGGAGCATCCGTATCCTGCTTTGAGCCTGCCCTCGACTATGTGGCGGTGAAGGTCCCGAGATTCGAGCTCGAGAAGTTCCCTCTTGACGCAGCCGCACTCGGAACGCAGATGAGGTCTGTCGGAGAGGCTCTCGCTCTCGGACGCACGGCCCTTGAGGCGATAAACAAGGCATTCAGGTCCGCCGAGCAGAAGAGAGAGGGAATAGAAGTCCTCGACAAGTCTGTCTATGACAC
>CALXON010000040.1 GCA_944389985.1 uncultured Spirochaetaceae bacterium
AATATAGAAGAACTCATGGCTAAATATGAAAGCAATGCGCGTCCGGATTCTGAGATCAATACTTCAGATATTCCTGCCTTGACCGATGAGCAGCTTGCACTTTTCAGACCCATAAAGAAGATGACATCCATACGGCTTGATGCTGATTCTCTGCATTATCTCCGTCATAGCGGAGCGGGTTGGCAGACAAGAGTCAATGATTATATCCGGAAAGGAATTGCATCTGGAGAACTGTGAAACGGGGTATAGCAACTGTGATTGATTTGGCGATGTGAAGAAAAGAGCCATGCACTTTTCCGTACATGGCTCTCTGGTCAAAGCACAGTCACTTTCATCTGATGATGAGCTGATCTCTCTCAGGTCCTACAGAGATGTATGTGATGTGTGTGTTGAGCATCTTCTCAAGAGCAAGGATGTACTCCTTTGCCTTCTCTGGAAGTGACTCCCATGTCCTGCATCCTGTCGTGTCTGTGAGCCAGCCGTCAAATACCTCGTACTGCGGTTTTGCCCTTTCCTGAAGTCTTGTCTCAGGAAGATATGAATAGTACTCACCGTCGATCATGTAGCCTGTGCAGACCTTGATCTTAGGGAATGTGTCGAGAACATCGAGCTTCGTGAGTGCGATATCCGTAACACCATTCATGTAGCATGCATAGTCCGCCGCGACAGCATCGAACCATCCGCATCTTCTCGGGCGTCCTGTCGTGACTCCGAACTCGTGTCCGATGTCACGGAGCTTATCTCCATCCTCATCGAAGAGCTCGGTCATGTACGGGCCTCCTCCGACGGATGTGGAGTATGCCTTCGCAACTCCTACAACCTTTGAGATGGCTCTTGGCGGAATACCTGCTCCGTTGCATCCTCCTGCCGCAGTCGGGTTGGAAGATGTGGAGTAGGGGTAGATTCCCCAGTCATTGTCCCTCATGATGCCGAGCTGGCCCTCAAGAAGGATCTTCTTGCCGCTCTCAACAGCGTCCCTCACTACAGGGACTGTATCGATGATGTGTCTGCCGAACTCCTCTCTCCATTTCGCGCAGAGGGCCATCATGTCCTCAAGTGTCACTGTCGGGAGTCCGTAGTACTCAAGATCCCTGTTCTTCTTGGGGAGAAGGAGCTTCAGCCTTGCCTCAAGCCTCTCCGGATCGAGAATGTCAGCAGCACGGATACCCATTCTTGAAGCCTTGTCTGAGTAGCAGGGACCGATACCGCGCTTTGTCGTTCCGATCTTCTCCTTGTCGCTCCTCTTGCCTTCCTCAGCTCCGTCAAGCGCCATGTGGTATGGCATGATGATATGAGCTCTCTCGTCGATGAAGAGATTGTCGATCTCAAGACCGGATGCCTTCTTTATGTTCTCGAGCTCATCATGCATCCTGTCGAAATTGACTACAGTACCTGCCGATACGATATTCATTGTCTCCGGGTTGAACACTCCACTGGGGATTATGTGCAGTCCGAACTTGCCTTTGTCATTGATGACGGTGTGTCCGGCATTGTCTCCGCCCTGATAGCGGATTACAAGCTCGGCATCCTTTGCCAGATAGTCGACGACGCGGCCTTTGCCCTCATCTCCCCACTGGAGACCTACAACAGCACTTACATTATATGATCCCATCAAAAAGCTCCTTTCCCTGCTTTTTAAGAGCAGCGATCATTTCCTTTTCCTTTTCTGTATGCTCATCAATATCCTCGGCATCCCATGGATACTTGATCCACATATCCTCGATCTCAAGAGCAGGATAGTACCTCTTTATCTCTGGCGGGAATTCCACATCCTTCTTCTTCAGCTTGTTGTGAAGGACAAGGACCGCGATCTCCTCAGGCTGGTATGAGAGGAGCTCTCCCACACAGTATGCCAGGGTTGCCCTCGTATCATCGACCTCATCAATGAGAAGGACCTTCTTTCCCCTCAGCTGCTCCTGCACCTCATCTATCCACTGGATCTTTGTCGGATGGGATCTGTGTTTGTGATCCATACCGTAGTAGGATATACCGACAGCGAATATGGGGCGGTTGATGAAAGTCTTGATTATCCTTGCAGGAATGAATCCGCCGGATCCGATCGCAACTATCACATCTGGATCAAAACCGGAATCCTCGATCTTCTTGGCAAGCTTCTTGATGAGCTTGTGAACCGTGTTGTAGCTGACGTAGAACTTCTCGTCCATATTACCTTCCTCACGCCTGGGGTATCATCTCTGCAATATATGGCAGAGTTCTGTGCTTTTCCTTATAGTCGAGACCATAGCCGACGACCCATACATCCGGGATGGTGAATCCTTTGTACTCGATGGGAACATCGGTCTCATGACGCTCAGGTTTGTCAAGGAACACCGCTGTCGAGACAGATCTCGTGCCTCTTGCCTTGAACGCACTGATCAGGTAGCTGAGTGTATGACCGCTGTCAAGGATGTCCTCGACGATCAGCACATCGTGGTCAGCAAGATTCTCTCTTGTGTCCATGAGCAGTCTCACTTCTCCGCGCTTGTCGCCCTGCTTTCCGTATGACGATATCGCGATGAAATCAACAATGTGTGGAATTGTCAGCCTGCGGACCAGGTCTGCCATGAAAATAAAGGAACCCTTCAGTACTCCTACGAGTATAAGAGGGTCCTTTATGTTCCTATAATCCCTGTTGATCTCATCAGCAAGCGCATCTACGCGTTCCTCAATTGCTTTCTCATCTATGAGAATACGTCTCAGATCCTCTGCAAGAGGAGGATTGTGTTCAGCCATCGCTTACTCTCCGTTTCATTGGTATGCCACTTATTTTATCGTAATAGTCTGGCTTTGAACAGGCCACAGACAAGCCCCTGCCGGATGACAGGGGCACAGGATCAGAATTCCAGTGATCCGAGTGATATAAGCTGCCCGGATGCCCTGTCAAAGAGCATTATCCTGCTTGTGGATATCTTCATCCTCACTTTCGTTCCGATCTTGAAGTGCAGATTGCCGAAGATGACGGATGTGAGCAGGAAGTCTCCGAGACGCACCTTGATGGTCGATTCCATTCCCGTAGGCATGGCTCCGTAGATCTCTCCCTCAAGCGGTCCGTTCTCATCAAGCTCGATGAGCTCAGGCCTGATGCCGAGGACGAAGTCCCTGTCCGTTATGTTCTTCACGCCTTCAAGGGAATCATCGGTCTCCGTGACTTTCTGTATGTGGTACTTGAATACCTCATCCTTGTTGCTCTTCTCGACATAGCCCTTCGTATGGAGCTTCTGCTTCAGCTCTTCCTCCGCATGCTTCTTCCTCTCATTACGGTCTCCGAACCATCTCTGTAGATCCAGAGGCTTGTCAGGATTGAACGATGCCTTCATTCCTCCGAAGAGGGAAAGGTCTATCTTTCCATCTCCTGACATGCTGCCTTCAGCTTCCACGAAGTTGATTGACGGGTTTCCTACGAAGTCAGCTGCGAAGATGTTCGCAGGTCTGTTGTATACCTCAAGAGGAGCCGCATACTGCTGCAGAACAGCGTTGGACATAAGACAGATGTCGGTTGCGAGTGTCATTGCCTCCATCTGGTCATGGGTGACGTACACGAATGTGCTTCCCGTCTCTACATGCAGTCTCTGAAGTTCGTAGCGCATCTCAAGTCTGAGCTTGGCATCGAGGTTTGAGAGAGGCTCGTCCATGAAGAGGACCGAAGGCTCTGGCGCCAGTGTTCTTGCGATCGCGACTCTCTGCTGCTGGCCTCCTGAGAGCTCTGCAGGATAGCGGTCCATGAACATTCCGATCTTCACGAGCTTCGAGACCCTTCTCACCGAGAGGTCGATCTCATCCTTGGTGAGCTTTCTGACGCTCCTTACCGGAGAACCGCCTTTCATGAGCCTGAAGTCCTCTCCGATCGTGTACCCCGAAGCCTCCGCTTTCTTCTTCGCATTCTCAAGCTCTCCTTCGAGCGCAGAGATCGCAGAGGAGTAATTCTTTCCTTCCGAGAGTATCTTGTACAGTCTCTTCGCTGTCGACATCGGTATGAGGAAGCTCTCTGTAAGGTGTATCAGGGCCTTCTTCTCATCTATCTTCCCGTTCTTGTCCTTCGAGTCCTCGACGGCACTTTCCGCTGTCGCAGGGGAGGACAGGATTGAGATGAGCCTTGAAGCGGTCCTTGCCTCCTCCGAGTAGCTGTCCATCTCCTCCTTGATGTTCGACAGACCGAAGGAGATGTTCTGGTATACAGTCATGTTCGGCCAGAGAGCATAGTTCTGGAACAGGAATCCGACCTTTCTCTTGTTTGCAGGGACATTTATTCCCTGTGCGCTGTCGAATACCACTGTATCTCCGATGGAGATCTTTCCGCTTGTCGGGGTCTCGAGGCCGGCGATCATTCTCAGTGTCGTTGTCTTGCCGCAGCCTGACGGACCCAGAAGCGTCACGAACGCGTTGTCCTTTATTGTCAGTGTGAGGTCATCGACTCCGTAGAATCTTCCCCATCTCTTTGTTACGTTTTCCAGTCTGATTTCCGGCATGTCAGCCTCCTATTCCGCTGTCGATGCTTGCACCTGTGAGCTTGTTGACCACGGTGTTGCATATGAGAATCGTTACAATGAGTATCAGGTTGATGCCGCTGGAGAAGGCATACAGTCCCATCTCATCGAAGTAGTCGAGTGTCGTTGCGAGTATGAAACCCTGCACACAGAGGAGCATGAACAGAGAGAGCTCTCTGAGACAGGTCATGAACGGCAGAAGGTATCCGCTGAGGATCGATGTCTTCTGGATAGGAATGATGATCCTGAGCATTCTCTTCACCCATGGCACATTCTGTATCAGAGCCGCTTCCTCGATCTCTCCTGAAAGCTGGAGCATTGAGTTCAGCGCGCTTCTTGATGCGAACGGTATGTACTTTATCGTTCCGACTATTATCAGAAGGGTGTATGTGTTGAAGAGATTTATGTACTGATTGGAGAAGAGTATGAAGAACGCTGCTCCAACAGCGATTGACGGCATGAGGTAGGGAAGGAACGCCACTGAGTTGACGTAGTTCGCCGCCTTTGACCGTCTGTTCTTGGATACGGCGTATCCGATCATCGTTCCGACCGTTCCCGCGAAGAGCGAGCAGCAGACAGCGACGAGTATCGTTCCACCGTAGGCTCTCCATATTGTCTGGTTATGGAGTATTCCTTTCTGTCCGTACATTCCGTTCTCTGTGATGTTCTCATCCGTGACCCACCACTTTGTCGTAAGGTTCGACGGGTCTCCCGTGTAGAGGAAGCTGTAGTCTCCCGGGTTCGGGAGGAATGTCTCGAATGCGAACGATATGATCGGGAAGATCGATGTGAAGAACGTGAGGATGATCAGGATGATGGCGATGATGTACTTTCCCGCCTTTCCGAGATTGATCTTCGAGATCTGTCCTGACTTTCCTGTGACCGTCGTGTAGTTCTTCCTGCTCTTTATGCTCAGCTGGTTCACGAACATGATGGCGACTCCGAAGAGCATCATTATGATCGCGAGTATGCTGGCCTCTCCTGTGTACTTGTCATTCATGGACACATACTTCGTGGAGAGCGTCGTCAGGTTGAGATAATGCGGTACAGGGTAGCTTCCCATCGCTCCGCCGAATACGAGAAGTATCGTGGAGAGAATTGCGGGCTTTATCATCGGAATGGTTATCCTGAACATGGTCTTCCACTTTGGCGTGTCGAGTATGGTCGCCGCCTCCTCGAGGTTTGCGTCCATGTTGCGGAAGATTCCTCCGATGAGTATGTATGCGAACGGGGCGTAGTGCAGACCAAGCACCATGATGCTCGGGAAAAGTCCTATGCACCACCATGCGGGCATCACTATGCCGAATGATGCAAGAAGGCCGTTCGATGTTCCCGTCACCGCGTTCGATGAGAACATATGCTGCCAGACGACCGCGAGAGTCCACTGCGGCATAATGTACGGGAAGAT
>CALXON010000041.1 GCA_944389985.1 uncultured Spirochaetaceae bacterium
CTACATCCAGCTGAGGACGAAGAAGGATGGAAACAGACTCGACTACACAGGGTGGTATACACAGTCAGTCATGGCAAGCGATAACGGTGCAACGAAGGTCTTCGACAAACCGATTGCGCTTCTTGTTAACGGAAGATCGGTCTCCTGTGCAGAGATGACGACCATGTTCTTCAAGGAGCTGAGGGACTCCCACGGTGCAGATGTGAACATAATCGGAGATCAGACATACGGAGGACACGGACCTCTCTCCGATGAGAATCTTTTCGGAACAGGTTCGTTCACGATCAACGAAGATCCGGAGAATAATACATACCTCTCATTCACATACACGCCTATGGCCGAGGCCAGGTGCCTTGATGGTGTGATAAGGGAATGCATAGGAATAGAGCCTGATGACACCACTGTCGAATTCAATTGGGGAGCTTTCGAAAACGGAGAAGATGCAAGGCTTGAACGCGCATTTGAATGGATCAGAAACAGATGATCACAGACGCTCTCCCTTACCGGAGGGCGTTTCCTTTCTGAAGTCTCTCATATGACTGGGGTACAGCATCATCGGAGAATCTCACGATGTATCCAAGTCCGTTCGGAACGCTCATATTCAGGAACTCTGTCCTCTCGAGATGGAAAAGCGAAACGATTGACGAGCGCATTATACCAGAATGCATTACGACAGTCGCTGAGTGGAGGCCTTTCTCAAGACAGTCACTGACAGTCTTATGAAGTGCTCTTCCTCCCCTTTCCATCACATCACTCAGTGTCTCCTCATCCGCATACGGTCTGTCGTATATCCATGAAAGGAAGTAGTCCTCGATCTCCTTCTTCGATGGAAGGATCCTGCCCTCAAGTGACCTGAAGTTGATCTCCCTGAAGTCGTCACTGATGATTATTTCCTTTTCAGGAAAAAGTATATGAGCCGTATCAATACATCTTGTAAGAGGAGATGAGAAGTATATCTCACTTTCGGGATAGCTTACTGTATTCCGGAGCTCTTCAAGCTCCTTCCTTCCACGTTCCGTCAGACTGACATCCATCCAGCCTGAGAGCATGTGACGGACATTTGCCTCGCTCTCTCCATGTCGTACAAGCGTGAGTGTGAAACTCATGAGGTGACCTCCCCTGCCATGATAATACGGAGAGCGGTGGTGTCACAATCACCAGAACGGCTATAATGAAAGCATGACAAGATGTCCCTGGGCAGAGAATGACAGCATCCTTGAGGATTACCATGACAGGAGATGGTGTAAGCCCGTCCATGACGAGAAAGAGCTCTTCGCACTCCTTGTACTTGAAAGCCTCTCTGTGGGACTTTCATGGAAGCTCATACTCCAGAGAGAGACGAGAATAAGAGAAGCCACGGACAATCTCGATCCGTTCATCTGCCAGTACTATGGCGATGAGAAGACAGACTCTCTCATGCACGCTGACGGACTGATACACCACAGGAAGAAGATCGAGAGCATCGGAGTGAATGCAAGAGCGTTCATGAGAGTAAGGGAAGAGTATGGATCATTCGACAGCTTCATCTGGTCATTCACGGAGGGAAGGACCATTGACCACCTTGTGGAATCACAGGAGAAGATGCCTGCGAAAGATGAGCTATCGGTGAGGATCAGCAGGGAGCTGAGAAGATACGGGTTCATATTCATGGGTCCTGTGATCACATACTCATACATGCAGAGCATAGGACTTGTGAATGACCATCTTGTGACATGTCCCTTCAGGAACATCTGAACCGTTCATCCATTGCCCGTAGTGAAAACCTTTAGTATCTTGTATAAGATACAAGGGCATTGCCAATCGTGGCACTGTCCATTAAATTCGGAGGATAAGAGGATATTCCCATGCAGACAGCAGATACTGATAGAAATGAAGTTGAGAAGCTGCCGGTAAGAGCCATAGTGCTCCCATTGCTTGAAAGGCCGCTTTTCCCTGAGACATTCACGACCCTGATGATAGGACGGCCTGCCGATGTGACAGCCATAACCCGTGTCATAGACGGTGATGGTTTCTTTGTTGCGGTCATGCAGGATGAGAACGGGACATTCAGAAACATCGGAACACTCTCGAGAGTGACGAGATACATAAAACTGCCGAACAACTGCTACCACCTCTTTGTCTCAACAATCGACAGGGTCAGGATAACAGCATTCACGGCAGATGGGCCTTTCACATATGCCGACTTCGAGTCGTACCCCGATGAGAAGGTCAGGGAGAAGGCCGTGCAGTCCTATGTCAGGATACTCCGTGACACGATAATGGGACTCAGCCAGACAACGAACATGTTCTCATTCGCATCGGAGGTGAATGTCACGAACATCGATGATGCGTCGATGCTCTCCTTCTACGCATCCTCGGCGATAAACGCTCCGGGAACGTTCCTTCAGGAGCTTCTCGAGGTGTCGAACCCGAAAGCGAGGATCGAGAAACTTCTGGGATACATCGCGGCAGAGAAGGAGATCCTGGACAAGGAGAATGCCGTCAAACAGGAGATCTACGACAGGATCAAGAACAGGAACCGTGAGCAGATACTCCGCGAACAGATAAAGGCTCTCAAGGATGAGCTCGGGCAGCTTTCAGGAAAACAGAAAGGCTCATCGCAGTCAGATGATCTTTATGAAAGGGCTGAGAACACGAAGCTTCCGGATGTCTTCCGCAAGGCTGTCGACAAGGAGCTCGAGAAGCTCTCAGGACTTGAGACGATGAATCCCGAGTATGCGATGACGAAGCTCTACATCGAGACACT
>CALXON010000042.1 GCA_944389985.1 uncultured Spirochaetaceae bacterium
TCAAGTGTCCACGGTCCTACACGGAGTCGTCTTAGCTTTGTCAGGTATCCTGCAGAGCCCGCAGCCCTTGCAATATCCCTTCCGAGGGACCTTATATAGGTTCCCTTTGAGACAGAGGCCCTTATGATAGCCTCGGTCCCGTCAAATGAGAGAAGTTCCAGCGATGACACCTCGACTTCCCTCTCCGGCATCTCTATCTCATTGCCGGCTCTGGCCTCACGGTAGGCTCTTTTTCCATCAACGTGGATTGCGGAGTACTGGGGAGGAACCTGTCTGATCTTTCCCCTGAACTGATCAAGGACCGCGATGATGTCCTTCTCCTCAGGAAGAGGAGCCTCCCTGACTGGCTTTCCCTCAGGATCGAGGGTGTCTGTCTCGATGCCGAAACGGATAGAGGCTATGTACTCCTTGTCGAAGGACGTGAAGAGCGGAGAGAGCTTCGTGGCACCCCCGACAAGCACTATCATCAGACCTGATGCGAACTTGTCCAGTGTCCCGGCATGACCGATCTTCTCTCCCTTATACTGCTCTCTGCCAATTCTCTTAATGAGCGAGAATGAAGTTATCCCCTCCTCTTTATCGGCAAGGATGACCTTCATCATCTCTCCTCAGTCTCCTTCATGGCCTCATCGATGAGCCTGTTGATCCTGTCAGCCTCCCTGTAGCTGTCATCCCTGCAGAACTCGAGGACAGGAGTGTTCTTTGTCCTGAGAGCTGCTGCAAGGCGATGCTGTATGAAGCCTCTTGCACTGTTGAGTGCCCTGACAGAAGGATCGATCCTGTTCTCGGGAACCGAGGAGACATAGATCCTTGCTGATGTGTTGTCAGGAGCGAGCTCCACCCGGGTTACCGATGTGAAGACCGAAAGATGGGGATTCTTGATCTGGCCTGAGACGATCATGGAGGAGATCGCCTCCATGATCCTCGACTCAAGCCTTGACTGCGAGAACTCACTCATTTATCTCAAGCTTCCTTCTGATTTCCTCTGTCTCTACGATCTCGAGGATATCGCCGACCTGGAGATCCTGCCAGTTTTCAAGACCGATACCGCACTCGAATCCTTCGTTGACTTCCTTTGCGTCATCCTTGAATCTCTTGAGTGAGGAGATCCTGATCATGTCCTTGTTGATCTGGATGGAATCACGGATCACGCGGACAAGGCTGTTGCGCTTGACCTTGCCTTCAAGAACGTAACATCCGGCGATGAGACCGACCTTAGGCACTTTAAATGTATCACGAACCTCGACCTTTCCGATATCGACTTCCTTGATCTCAGGAGAGAGCATGCCCTCCATCGCTGCTTTGATATCATCGACAACATCATAGATGACATTGTACTTCTTGATCTCGACCTTCTCCTGCTCGGCAAGAGCCTGTGCACGGGGTGTCGGACGGACGTTGAAGCCGATGACGATCGCGTTGGACGCGGATGCGAGCGTGATGTCGGACTCGATGATCGCTCCTGCGGATGCACGGAGGACATTGAGCTTGATCTCATCTGTCGAGAGCTTCTCGAGAACACCCTGAAGAGCCTCGACAGAACCCTGTACATCGCCCTTGATGACGACGTTGAAGTCCGTGACCTGGCCTTCCTTGATCTTCTCATTGAGGTTCTCGAGCGTGATCTTGTTCCTTCCTCCGCCCTCGCCGATCCTCTCAAGCTCCTGACGCTTTGCTCCGACCATCCTGGCCTGCTTCTCATCCTCTGTGACCTGGAAGGGATCACCTGCGGACGGTATGTCGGAAAGACCGATGATCTCAACAGGATCGGAAGGACCTGCCTCCTTGATCTTCTTGCCCTTGTCATCGAACATGGCTCTCACGCGGCCCGGATAGATTCCTGCCACATAGTAGTCTCCCTGATGGAGCGTACCCTTCTCGATGATGACCGTCGCGACGATACCTCTTCCCTGATCGATTCTGGACTCGAGGATCTTGCCGACAGCACGGCAGTCGGGATTGGCCTTGAGCTCAAGCATCTCAGCCTGAAGGAGAATCGTATCCATAAGATCATCGATACCTTCCTTCTTGAGTGCAGAGATCCTGCAGTAGAGTGTCTGACCACCCCACTCCTCAGGCACAAGACCGAGCTCTGAGAGCTGCTGCATGACACGGTCCGGATTCGCCTCTGGAAGATCACACTTGTTGATCGCGACGATGATTGGAACCTTAGCCGCCTTGGCGTGGTCGATAGCCTCCTTCGTCTGCGGCATGACTCCGTCATTGGCTGCGACGACGAGTACTACGATATCTGTAACCTGCGCACCGCGTGCTCTCATCATTGAGAATGCAGCATGACCCGGTGTATCGAGGAATACGATATCGCCCTTTCCAGGAACACTGACCTTGTATGCGCCGATATGCTGTGTGATGCCTCCGAACTCTCCCTCGGCGACATTCGATGAGCGGATAGCGTCAAGAAGCTTCGTCTTACCATGGTCTACATGACCCATGATCGTGACGATAGGAGCTCTAGGCTTCATATCCTCAGGTCTGTCCTCATCCTGAGCGATGATCGTCTCATCATAGAGCGAGACAAGATGCACCTGACAGTCATACTCAGATGCGATGATCTCAGCTGTCTCGTGATCAATCTGCTGGTTGATGGTGACCATGAGTCCCATCTTGAAGAGCTTGGAGATGATGTCGCTTGCCTTGAGATTCATCTTCTTGGCAAGGTCGGCTACTGTGATGTTCTCCATGATGTCGATGGACTTAGGCACAGCAGAGAGCTTCTGCTCCTCTCTCTTCTTCTTCTGGAACTGGAAGTCAAGCTCCTCATCATGGGAGTATCTGTCATAGTCTTTGCGCTTTGACTGGCTGCCCTGAGGTCTCTTTCCAGGTCCCTTCTGATTAAGTTCCGGTCCCGGAGCCGCTCCACCGCCCATCGGACGCATCGGACGGCCACCGAATCCAGGTCTCTGACCACCATCGTGTCTGAAACCGGGACGGTCGCCTGAGCCAGGTGTATAGCTCTGACCCGGACGGGGCATCCTCGGTCCGTTCTGTCCCTGACGGAACTGTCCGCCCTGTCTCTGGCCATTCTGGAAGCGGGGCCTCATGTTCCCCTGCTGTCTGCCACCTGCAGGACGTCCTCCGACGATTCCGGCAACCCTTGGTCTTGAAGGCTGTGAGCTGTCAGCACCGTCAACCTTCTGTCCAGGTACCGGAGGAAGATCCGCGCTCTTGATGATCACAGGACCATTGTGAAGCGGAGACTGGATCCTTGAATTCTGGTGATGGACCGCGGTGTTGGTCATGTAGCTCTTGCCGGTAAGGACATTCTGATGCTCTTCCTTCTTGGGAGCTTCCTTCTTCACCTCAGCCTTCTTCACTGGCTCAAGCGGCGGAAGATTCGAAGGTCTGGTGATAACCGGTGTCCTGATCTCGCTTGATGCAAGCTCGATCTTGCTTCCTGCCTTGTAGTCAAGCGGAGCCGGAGCAGGCTTCTTCTCCTCTTCCTTCTCCTTCACCTTCACTACCACAGGCTTCTTCTTGAGGACAATAACCTTCTTCTCAGCTTCTGCCTGATGCTGGACCGGCTCCTCGGCTTTGTGTGCCGGAGCGGCCCTCCTGATGACGTTGACCTTTGTGGTCTTCTCTTCGTTCTTCTTATCCTCTGACATCATATTCCTTTATCACTCGAATTCGAACTCAGCTCCGCACTTGGGGCAGACTGTCGTGCCTGCCTTGAGCATCTCATGGCAGATCGGGCATTCGAAATCACTCTCATCCTCATCCTCGGCAATGACTACACTGCCTCTGACAGATGCGATCTCCTCGTCTGTAAGTCCCTTCTCGCTGAGCTCCTCGTCCGTATAGTCGAAGAACTCCTCGATCGACCAGATATCGACATCATGAAGTTTGTTGACGAGGCTCTCAGGAAGTCCGATATCCGTAAGCGGTGTGTCATCCGGATCGATACCGAGTTCCTGATTCGTGAGGTGACCGCCTTCCTCTTCAGCTTCCTCAGTCTTGAAGAGGCTGTCGACATTGCGGTAGATCTCCATGGTCTGTTCCATCTCGTTGAACTGATCCTGTGTCTTGACCTCGATGTTCCAGTCTGTGAGCATCTTCGCAAGCTTTACATTGACTCCTGCCTGACCGATCGCGATACCGAGCTGGTTGTCATCGACAATGGCAACAACATGCTTTGTCGACGGATCGATGGTCACTACGCGTCTGACCTGTGCCGGGATGAGCGCATTGGCGATGAATGCGAGAGGATCGTCTGTATAGCGTACGACATCGATCTTCTCACCCTCACACTCAGTCATGACTGTCTGGATTCTCGTTCCGGACTTTCCGACTGTTGATCCGACGGGGTCAACATCTGTCTTGTGTGTGTCAACTGCGATCTTAGTCCTTATGCCGGCATGTCTTGCGATCGCCTTGATCTCGACATCACCTGAGGAGATCTCAGGAACCTCGTTCTCGATGAGAGCCCTGATGAAATCCTTGGATGCACGCGAAAGGAGGATGCGTACTCCGCCCTTCCTCTTCTGCATCTGACCGTCTCTGCCCCTTCTCTCCTCGCCTTCGCCCTTGTCGACACGCTCGACGAAGAACTTGAGCTTCTCCTGTATCTCATATGTCTCTCTCGGGCTCTGTCCGCGGACAGGGAAGAGTGCGTCTGTGTTCTCAAGATTGAGATTGACCATGTAGTCACCGTTCCTGAGCTGTCTCTTGATCTCTCCGATGACAAGCTTGCCTTCCATGGCCTTCGCATCGACATATACCTTATCTGTGTTGTATTCCTTAACAACCTGCTGGGAGCGCTGCTTTGCAGACTGGACAGCTGAGTACTCGAAGTTCCTCGGATCAACCGGAATCTCAAGAGAGTCCCCTACCTCGACATCATCGACAAGCTCCGCAGCCTCATCGTACGGAATCTGCTTGACACTGTCGAACCAGTCCTCTTCGTTGACGACTTCCTTGACCGAGTAGAGTTCGACACATCGGTTCTCCTCTCCCCTGTCATTCGGGAAGAAGCGTACCTCAACGTTCTCGTCCGTGCCGAATTTCCTCTTGTATGCGCTGACAAGCATGTCATGGATAAGGGACATTACCTTATCCTCGTCCATACGGCTATCCTCGATCATCGAATTGATTTCATTTGTAAGATCAAGCATTGTCTGATGCCTCCCATCTGTATTCTAGCTTGGCTTTGGCTATATCGCTGAAGGGAAGAGTGATGCTCTCACCCTTCTCGTTCTTATCCTCGATTGTGTATGAGGAAAGAGTAACGGATGTGTCGTCAGTCTTCTCTATCCTGCCTGTGACATAACAGGAATTCGAAACGCTGTAGGCCCTTACCGTCTTTCCTCTGAAGACAGAGAATTCCATATAGTCCTTGAAGTTCCTCTGAAGTCCCGGAGATGAAACCTCAAGTTGCAGATCCCTGTCGCTGTATATTATGCTGTAACGCGGATAGATGAGATTGTAGGCTGCGGCGAGATCATCGGTATTCACCTCACTCTCTTCTTTGTAGACGACAACCCTCATCGATCTCTGTCCCTGATGCACCGATGAGACAACCTCGACAGTCTTCAGTCCTATTGCGGACATGAGGCTGTCAATCTCACCGAACAGCGGATCTGATAATGCATTATCTGTCAGCATATTCCTCCATCATTAATAAAGGGACCCTCTGTAGGTCCCTTAAATCACTTTAATGAAACTTAGTTATCTTTTATCAGATACGGAAATGCGTGTCAATACAATAATGAAACTCAACCTTCCAGCTTCTTCTTCAGACTGTTTATGAAGAGAAGAGCCTCAAGAGGAGTCGATGAATCTGTATCGAACGCAAGGATCTCCTCAACAGCCTCCTCTGCTGCTGTCTCCTCCTTTTCAGGAGTGTTGTCTATGAAGAGATCTCCCTGTGATGTGTCGAATGAGTAGTCAGCGAAGTGACGCTTCTGGAACTGTGCCGCACTCTTTATTACATTCTTGGGAAGTCCTGCAAGCTTCGCGACATGTATGCCATAGCTTGATGCAGAGACTCCGGGTTCTGCCTTTCTCAGGAATGTTATCGTATGCCTTTCCTCGCGGACAGCCATGTGCAGGAGCTGCATGCCTGATGTGTCGAGCATCGTCAGCTCATGATAATGCGTGGCGAAGAGGGTTATTGCTCCAAGCTGACGCATGTACTCCATCACGGCATATGCGATCGACATTCCGTCCTCCGTGCTCGTTCCCCTTCCGATCTCGTCCATGATGACAAGGGAGTGCCTTGTCGCTGAGCGGAGTATCATCGCGGTCTCGGACATCTCGACAAGGAATGTCGATTCACCCTTTGCGAGGTTGTCACTGGCTCCGACCCTGCAGAAGATCTTGTCGGTAAGTGGAATCACAGCTCTGGACGCAGGTACGAATGATCCCATGTGTGCCATGAGCGTAATGATCGCGATCTGCCTGAGATACGTTGACTTTCCGGCCATGTTCGGTCCTGTGATCAGGGCAAAGCGTGATGGCGCGGAGAAGAATGAGTTTGCTATGTACTCAGCTCGTCCTGTGTACTCCTCAACGACAGGATGTCTGCCGTCCACTATCTCGATCTCACCATCCTCGATTATCTCCGGTTCTGTGTAGCCGCACTCACGCGCAAGGAATGCAAGGGATGAGTAGTAATCGAGAAGGGAGAGGATCCTGCCCATTAGCGATATCTCGACATAGAGCTCTGCAGCCTTTGCGGAGAACCTTGCGAATATGTCACGCTCGATTCGTGTGGCATTAGCCTCGGCTTCCCCTATCCTTCCCTTTATCTCCTCAAGCTCTGAGGTGGTGAATCTCTCACCCCCAACAAGTGTCTGCCTGCGGATGAAGTAGTCAGGAACACGGTCAAGCTGCCCCTTGGGAACCTCAAGATAGGCGCCTATTATCCTGTTCTCACCGAGCTTGAGTATCTGGAGTCCTGTCTCCTCCCTGATCCTTGAGAGGTAGTCCGAGAGTATTCCGTTCCCGTCGGACATCAGTGATCTTTCGTTATCAAGTTCCTCACTGTAACCGTCGAGTATGACAGTTCCAGACGAGTTTATGTTCGTACATTCGCGGTTGATGGCCTTCGTGATCTCAGCCGAGAATGTGATCAGGGCATCGAACGAGGATTCGAAGGAAGGCGCGAGCGAGAGATACTCCTCTCTCTCCGTGACAAGTTCGAAAAAGCTTGCTGTCGTGTCCGAGATTGAGATCAGATCGCGTGGAGTCACCCGTCCCATGGACGCCTTTGAGCTGAGTCTCTCAAGATCAGAGGATGATGAGAGAAGATCCCTGACCCTCTCCATCTCCCTCTCATCGTCACGGAATCTCCTTACCCACTCAAGTCTCTCCCTGATCCTTGCTGTATCGGCAAGTGGATGAAGGATCTGATCCTTGAGAAAGCGTGCACCCTGTGCGGTTCTGGTCCTGTTCAGTGCATGGAACAAGGATCCCGTCTTTCCTCCCATCAGAGGCTCTATGAGCTCAAGGTTCCTAACAGCGGCTGAGTTGAGGGAAAGAAAGCTCTCATCTCCTATTCTCTCTATCGCCCTGAGCTGAGGAAGCTCTGACTTGAGGTTGTCCCTAACGTATCTCAGGAGTGCTCCCGATGATGAGAGAACCATGTCGCTTCCATCTATTCCCATGTTCTCCAGAGCAGATGGCGGGAACTGTGACTCCGTCTCCTTCCTTCCCTCCTTCAGTGAGAAGTACCATGAGGGAAGCTTCGTCACTATCGCAGAAGAGTCATCAAGGACTGCCCTGAGATGTCTTTCAGTGAAGTAGAGATCATCAGATACACAGATCTCCTTGGGTCGTATCGATGCGAGAACGGACTCAAGGGATGAAAGATCCTTCTCAGGAGGGATAGTACGCACGAAAAAGCTTCCTGCGGAGACATCGCTCCATGCAAGGTATATTCCTTTCCTGTCCTCATTGACTGCAAGGACATAGGATGCCGAAAGACTGTCAAGGTACTCGTCGTCGACGACGGTTGCCGGGGTGTAGATCTCCGTCACCTGTCTCTCTGCAAGCTCTCCGGCCTTCTCAGGCAGTGACATCTGCTCACAGATGGCGACTTTCTTCCCTGCGTCCAGAAGTCTTCTGAGATAGTTCTTGGCCGCATGATACGGTATTCCGCACATGGGCGTGTCAACACGCTTTGTAAGCGTGAGATTAAGCAGCTTCGACACCTCAATGGCGTCGGAGCCGAACATCTCGTAGAAATCACCGAGACGGAAGAAAAGCACCATGTCCTGATGCTTTTCCTTCACCTCCATGTACTGACGCATCATCGGCGTCAGCTTCTCCCCCCTTTCTCCCGTCATCAGTAGAGCGATGTCGTGATCGCGAGAACGATCTTCAGTCCGAGAGAATCCTGGAAGAGGAATCCTGAATCCCAGGCAAAACCATTGCTGTGATCCCATGTGGCGTTCTTGACGATGTAGAGGCCGAGCGGGAATCCCGGTATCTGCATCCTTATGCCGATACCGCCTGCGAAATACCAGTCGATGTTCGAGAACTGTCCGAGCTCGCTGAGCTCAGATGTCACACCGGTTGCGGAGACGAACGCCTCGGCAGCCAGCACCTGGTACACGATCGGGAACGTCAGCTCAAGCTGGTTGTGCCACAAGAATGCCTTGTCGTACTGGACATCGAATCCGCGTCCGATGTTCATTCCGTCGATGTAGAGCATCTCATACTTCGTGGCACCCATCTTCGCGTTGTACCAGTCCCATCTGCCCTCACGGCCCCAGTACTGGTCAAGCATCACCGACACAGATGAGGTGAGTGAGACAACGAGGCTCTTCTGCTGCCCTTCCTCATTCACATAGCTGTAGAGCGAATGGAATCCTGCCGCGCTGAATGAGAGTCTGTTGTAGTTCGAGAGTCCTCCGAGAATACCTCCGGCATATGTGTACGATGCAGAGAGCAGGTAACCTCTTGTCGTATTCCTTATAAGGTCCCTTCCATCCCATGTAACAGAGAGCGTGAGCCTGTTGGACCACTGCCATCCGTCGTGGTACTTCCTGATGAGATCCTCATATGGATCGTACCTGTTCTCATCGTATACGGCATGATTGAGTCCGAACGAGATTCCTGCTGAGAGTGTCAGTGAACCGGGTTCGAAAGCGAATGTGTAGCCTGTGTTGTATCCCAGAGCGATTCTCCAGTAGTCATACTCCATGAGATAGGCGCTTGTCGGATACGGAGAGTTGTCAGATGCATACCACGATGCGGCACTGTCATAGCCGAGCGGGAATGTCTCCCTGTTTATGTCACGGCCGTCATAGTAACCTGATCCCTTACCTCTCTGCAGCGTGTCATCCCTGAGGCTGTGCTCAACAGAGAACGTTATTCCGTTCGACCATCTGTGGTCGCCCACCCAATTATCAGAAAGGGATATGGATACAGACTGGGTATCGGGAGATAGCGTTGTCCCGATAGAGAGATCACGGCCAGTCCCTGCCAGATTCCTATCGGCCCACTGAAGGAATCCGGAAATGGGAAACCCGTCAACCGTGCCACCGAATGTAGCTCCGAACTGAAGCTCCATCTGGTTGCCCTCTTCGACCTGGAACTCGACGACAACACCATCAGGTGTCTCTCCATAGAGAAGGTTTGCACGAACGGTGGTGAGAAGACCTGTGTTCATCAGGTTCTGCTGGCTTCTGATGAGCTTTGATCTGGAGAAGACGTCGCCTACCTTGAGTGTGATCTCCCTCTCGAGAACGTAAGGCTTTGTCTTCGTGAGTCCTGTTATGATGATCTCCTCGACGACAGACTGCGGACCTTCGGTGATCTGGATGTCATAGTTGATCCTGTGTGCCTCAGTGTCTCTCGTCTCTGCAAAGTCGACGAAGGAACGGATGTAGCCGTTGTCGTAATAGAGGGATGCGATGGACTCATACTGCCTCTGTATCGCCTCGGCATTGTACGGATCTCCCTCCTCCATCGTTATGAGTGAGGATATCTGCTCATCCGAGTAGATTGTGTTTCCGGAGAAATTAACAGTTCCTATGGACCATCTGTCACCCTCCGTTATCCTGTAGACGAGATTGACATAGATTGTCTTGTCATCCTCCTCTCCTGTCGGAACGATATCGACAGAGTCGACTCTGGCATCGGGGTAGCCCTCCTTGCCGTAGAGTGCGACGATGGCGCTCTTGTCAGTCTCGATGTTCGACTCGACGAAATTACCGCCGTTGAAGAACGACCTGACCTTCTGGGTCATGGCTTTCTTTATCTTGTCGGCCGTAAGTCCTGTGACTCCCTCGAAGAGAATGTCACGGACCTTGTACTGCTTGCCCTCACTTATCGTGTAGAGGATGCTTACTGTGTTGTTCTCCGTGTCATCTGTCTTCTCGACCGCGACAGTAGCGTCCCTGTATCCGTGAGAGAGATAGTATGACTTTATCGCATCAGCATTTATCTCAAGCCTTCCGGGTGTGAAGAAATCACCTTTGGAGTACTCCTGAGCACCAAGGGCAGTGCGGCGTCCTATCCTGTCCATTCCAACGGCATCGACTGAGGACACCATCGGATTCTCCTGTATGTTGAACTGGATGACGAGATTCTGCTCCTCACCCTCCGCAAGAGCTTCCGCGGATACATACGAAAGCCATGGCTGGGCATACAGCAGACCGTTCATCTCAGAGAAAGTCGCATCGGAAAACGGTTCCATCAGATATGAGGACAGAAGGCTGTTGAGCGTGTGCTCAGAGACATTCTGCAGACCTGTATAGGTGAAATCGGTCATGGCCTTTCCTTCCCACCAGTCCCCTTCTGCAGCCGCTGCGGGCAGCAGTGATACGATGAGGAAAACTGAAAGAAGGATGATCCTGCTTATTTTCTTCACTTTGAAAGCTCCTCAGGTTATATTACCAGAATTGCCGGTCATAGACTACACTCCGCGGCATGCACATCCAAACAACACAATCACCACACAATACGTTTGGAGAATCCGAAACCGAACGAATCCACTATATCATAGACCGTTATGTTCACAGGCTGGGTGAAGAACCTGAACGTGCACATCGGATTCTCCCACTCCAGTGAGACCTCGATGTCGATGTTGAGGTCATCGGCGATGAAGGTGTGCTTCCTCTCGTTCTGCCCCTCAGCGGCTGAAAGGTGGATCATTCCCTCAAGATACAATGACGGAGTGAGGTACTTTCCGAGATAGAGTGTCGTTCCGTTGAGATACCTTGCCATCGGGGAGAGCGTGTCCTCGAGGCTTGAGGCGACAAGCGACACAGTATCGTAGAGGATGTTCTCGACGATGTTCGTATGGAGCGAGAATGTGTCGAGGGAGAGAGCCTGTCTGATCGACTGCTCCAGTCCGATGTCCACAGGACGTATGATTCCCATTCTTGAAAGTATGTCCACGGAGGATGAGACAAGTGAGAATACCGATGACACCGACACCTCACCGTATGCCGTTGACGGGAGAATCGCTCCGCCGAGAATGGACATGATCTCATTCAGATCCTTTGACGGAGAGCTCTCGAATGTCGGGTTGATGTTGTCGAGAGTCGAGTTGCGGAGTATCAGGTAGATATCGACCTCACGGCCCTCGGAGTCGAAGTCCCTGAGCCTTGCGCGGAGGTTGATCAGCGGATCGAAGCCCCCTTCTCCGTACTCCCTGCTCCTGAAGCTTATGTTTCCCTCGGTGATGTAGAAGTTCTTCTGGAAGTAGAAGAACTCTCCCGATCTGATGTTCAGGTTTCCTGATATATCCATGCCGCCGTACTCATCTATAATGACATGGAGTCTCTGGTTCTCTGCAAGTGTTGCCGTGAGTATAGGATCAGGCCCGAGAGGGAACACGAACTTCACGTTCTCCCTGAGAAGGAGGTTGAAGTCGATCCTTGTCGACTTGTCAGATCCCCACCACTCAGGAAGCGGCTCCATTCCGAGAGACATCGTGAGATCATCTGCAGTGAGATCTCCTCCGAGATAGACCGTCCTGCCGTCGGACTGTATGACAAGATGTCCGGAGACCGTTCCCCAGATATCCACATTGGACTCAGGCATCGGAAGCCTTATGCCGACTTCCTTTCCGTCATACGCCCATACATCGACACCCCACCCCTCGAACGAGAGCGTGTCAGAAAGATCGAGATAGAGCGAGACACGGCCCGGAAGCCTCTCGTATGTCTTCAGATCGAGAACAGTACAGTCATCGACATTGGACTGTATCATGTTGTCCCAGATATAGAATGTCGGGTTATGGAGGATAACGCGCTCGTCAGGCATCCAGAAGACATCGAAGGCAGCGCTGTCTGCCTCCAGGAAACCTGTGAGGATCCACTCACTTCCGTTTTTAACCGCATCGATATGTCCCCTTATAGGTGCAGGATCATAGAATATGACAGTAGGCTCAGGCATGAAGAGGTTCGCTATGCTGACCTCGAACTTCTCTATGTCGACTGCGACCATGGCATTGTCCGAGAGAGAGCCGGATGCCCTGAACGCCGCAGCAGGAGCTATGTCAACTGCAAGATCGAAGCTCCTGTTCACAGTGTCATAGTAGCCTCCGGCAAGTGTTCCTGTGAATGTGAATCTTCCGTCCATGTACTCGATGTGCAGTGAGCGTTCATCTGTCCTGATCCTGTTGTCCAGTGTGAGGCCTGAGAGCACAAGATCAGCAGAAGACGGAAGACCGTCATTCCTGAACGAGAGCAATGCTCCGATGATGGTGTCGCCCGAGCCGAGGAAACCCGAGAGCGAGAGAGATGCTGATATCGGGTAATCCCTGTCCTCGTTGGCTATGGCGTAGGAAAGAGACGCTGAGGTGTTGAACTTTCCGGTCTCAGAGGAATATGAGAGGATGTCGGATGAGATGTGGAATGATCCGTTCTGGTACTCTATGTCACTGAGCTCGATGCTCCTCATGTCTATTTCAAGAGACGCCCTGAGCGTCCTCGGATCATTGATCATGTCGTAGCTTCCGGCATCTATGCTGCCAGCGAACGAGAGATCCTCCAGACTTCCTCCCCTTCCTGTAAGACTTGCCGATCCGACAAATCCCTCAAGTCCGAGACGTGCGAGATTGAAGTTGCTGAACTCAAGGATTCCTGCGTATACTCCTTCGTTCTCCGCTACGGATATCATTATCTCCTCCCTGTCCTCGGTTCTCTGGGATGCAAGGTACAGGGCGAATGACGGGTACTCATATGACACGCTGATCATGCCGCGGAGCGGTTCTGTCTCAACTCCGGCGAGAATTATGTCCGTGAACTCCATCCCGTCATTGTCCGCATGTGCGGAGAACGAGAGATCAGGAGCTGTCGGAAGATGCCTCATGTTGACTATCTGGAAGGACGGGACATCGATCGAGAGACTCTGCTCTGCGAATGAGAACTCGAGGGCTATGTCACCTGTGAGACTGCTTGGCCTGACATCACTGGACGGGACCGGAAGCTCGAATGATCTGAACGCAGCGCTTCC
>CALXON010000043.1 GCA_944389985.1 uncultured Spirochaetaceae bacterium
AACGGAGACAATGTCATCATCCGTAATTTCATTGGCTTCATAAAGGGCAGACATTAGCTCCCTGACTGCACAGTCCACGGCATCTTTCGAATTTTCATCAACCGTTATTGCTCCACGGATTGCATAACAAGTCATGCGGCACCACCTCCATATGAGAAACCACTTACGATAACAGTATTGAGAATATCAAGAATGATCGAGATGACAAAGTATGCTGCGAGACGGAGAAGTGTCATGAGTATCGGAGCGACACATGCCACATGTGAATAGAAGAACTGGTAGACCGACGCAAGCACGATCCAGACACCTTCCAGGAATATCGTCCAGCCGAGAACCATCTGACAGGCTGTGACGAACGAAACAAGAATCTCATCGACAGGGAAGTACAGGAACATGACAAACAACAGCGCGAAGAAGAGATATAGCGCAAGAAGATATGTATGTACCCTCGATGAGAATGCGAGAATCCTTCTGAACGACAGCATAGCCTGATGATACCACCTGGACTGCTACAGGGCAATCGGAGAGAACCTGCACTGTGGATACACTTCAGGATCCACCCTCATCATCAGAGTTCCTGACGGGAAGATCCTGAAACAGCCCTGTTCAGATCTGTTTGAGAGTGACACGGCCATATCAGAAAGAGGAAAACCGTCAAGCTCCCAGATCAGGCCCTCGCTCCTGACAGCTGTCTTCTTTCCTGAAAGTGAGAAGAACGAGACACCGGCTCCAGGGGGAAGAGAGACCTCCACCGGTCCGTCTATACGCACGACAGTATCTGATGCCATATACCAGACAGCAGGAGCGCCAAGCCGTCTCATCATCGATATAAGATCAAGAGTATGATCAATGCGGCCTTCCCCGCCTCCGATGAGATCATAGTCATCCTCGCCTTTCATCACAGCAAGTTCCGTGTCTGTATAATCCTTGTCATGAGAACATGGAACGAACCCCATTCTCACGAGCTCATCACGACGGGAGGTTGAATCAAAGTCACCGACAGCATCCGTTATGGTTATGCCCAGATCACAGGCAGTGTCATACCCGGAATCCGCAGCTATCACGGCAGAGTACTCTGAAAGATCCAAACTGATTGAGGAAGGTGCCTTGCCTCCTATGATTATCAGACGCTTCATATTATGAAAAATACAATATTGAATAGCCGCAATACAAGATTTGGAAGTACCTGCTATAATATCTGCGGAGGATTTATGAAGGAGTTTGGATTTTCACCTGCTGACATACTGATTCCCCGTGACGGAATCGACCTTGAGAAATGGGCCGTGGTCGCCTGTGACCAGTTCACATCTGACAGATCCTACTGGAACAAAGCTGAGGCGATAGTCGGAGACAGTCCGTCAACGCTTCACATCACGCTTCCGGAGGTCTATCTGGAGGACAGTGACAAGGAAGAGCGCATAAAAGCCATAGACAGCACAATGGAGAAGTATCTTGAGGAAGGCGTGTTCCGCACTCTTCCCTCCTCGTTCGTGCTTGTTGAGAGGAAAACAGGAAGCGGTACGAGATTCGGACTCGTCGGAAAGCTTGATCTCGAGGAGTATGACTACAGCCCTGATTCCCTTTCGCTCATCAGAGCGACGGAAGGAACGATTCTCTCAAGAATCCCTCCGAGAAAGGAGATAAGGAAGAACGCCACTCTCGAGATTCCACACATCATGGTCCTGATATCAGATGAGAAACGCTTGGTGATCGAACCACTGAAGGCAAAAAAGGACTCACTTGAGGTTGTCTATGACACGGATCTCATGCTCGGAGGCGGACACATAACAGGATACCTCGTGAACTCCGGGGAGGATGTTGACGGAGTTATGAAAGCGATCGGAAAACTCCACGACAGTCTCGACAAGTCAAATCCTCTTCTCTTTGCGATGGGTGACGGAAACCACAGTCTTGCAACAGCGAAGAGTGCGTGGGAGGACATGAAGAAGACACTCTCCCCTTCAGAACTTGAGAACCATCCTGCCCGCTATGCGCTTGTGGAGATAGAGAACATCTTCGATGAAGGCCTCATGTTCGAACCTATACACAGAGTCTTCTTCGGTCTGAAGTCTGACTCCTTTGAGAATGCTCTCAGAAAGCACTCCTCCAGTTTCAGGAAATGGAAGGTGGAGAGTTTTGATAAAGCCTGGAATGAGATCAATGAGAAACCGGGACGCTTCATGGCGGATGACGGAACAGGTCTTGTCGTGTATGAGACAGAAGGTACGGAGAAATCCCTCTCCGCATGGACCATCCAGAGCGTGATAGACACACTGCTTTCAGAGGATGCATGCAAGGTTGATTACATACACGGAGCGAAAGAGACCCTGTCTCTTGCCGGAAACGGAAACATCGCGATCATCCTTCCGGATATCCACAAGGAGACCTTCTTCTCCGCTATCCTTCATGACAAGGCATACCCCAGAAAGACCTTCTCGATAGGACATGCGGAGGAGAAACGCTACTACATGGAAGCGAGGAAGATCGTCAGATGATGTATGCTCCCTGACGAAGCACCCTGTAGGGCTTCTCGGTAGCATCAACCAGAGTCGAAGGCATCCCTCCTGAGATGGAGGGATCCTCTATTATGAAATCAACAAGGCTGTCGAACACCGGGAAGATATCATCAAAGGTGAGAAGACTGCTCTCTCCTGAGAAATTCACTGATGTCGAGTAGACAGGTCCGGATACGGAAAGTATTTCCTGTACAAAATCATCATCAGGCACACGCACGGCATGCGTGTTCCCGTCCCTGTCTTTAAGTATTGCGGTAAGAGGCGCGGGCCACCTCTCTCTGATGTCATCTGGAACGATGAGACCCGAGGCATCGAGATCGGAGAGCGTCATCAGCGTTATGAAGGATTTTGACTTAGGTCTTCTCTTGATCTCATAAATCCTCTCGGCACCCGCCTCTGAGACCTTTGCTGAGAGCCCGTAGATCGTATCACAGGGAAAGACTCCTGTAAGACCTGAACGGAGCATCTCCCCTGCTTTTTCAGCACATGACACATCACTTCTCCTGATTATCACAGCCA